>NZ_JBBKBU010000002.1:0-140174 GCF_037892835.1 Peptoniphilus sp. HCN-40583 | reverse complement strand
GAGCGGCTTCGGCCGCTTTTTTGTTAACGAAGGCTGATTTTATGCGTTTTTTGCTTTTCAGATGACTTTTTCGATCCGTGAGAAGGACCGTTTTCCTTCACGATTCTGTGATATACTGGTTCTATGTCAGGGGGAAGATATGGAACTGGATTTATTCAACTTTATTGACCGCTCCATCGCGTTGTTAAACAACAAATACGACGCCATTGCTGAGCTGGAGCGAGAACTTGAAAATTTTTTTGAAATGGAATTTAAAGACAACGACAGCTTTCTGGCGGTCAATTCACGAATCAAATCGGCAAACTCACTAAGAGAAAAAATCATTCGTAACAGCCTCTATATGCGCTACGACGACGCCGGTGAAATGCTTCGAAATATGCAGGACATTATCGGGCTCAGAATCGAATGTCGATTTACCGACGACGAGTTGTCCATTTACCGAGCCATTAAAGATCTGTTTTACATTCCCGTGGAAAACGGCTACTATCGTTCGCCGAGCCACAAGCATATTTTGCTGGATATGGAAACGGCTCAGCCCATGATTCAAAAAAACGGCTTCGGCATTTATAAAATCGACGGCATTATAAAAAACGGCGACGAGCAGATCAATTTCGAGCTGCAGATCAAGTCCCTGGTCAATGTCTTCTGGGGCGAAATCGACCACAAGGTTCTGTACAAAAACTACAATTACATGCTCACGGAAGAATTTTTCCGAGACATTATGCATTCCATTAAGGACAATTTATCCATGATCGACCGCCAACTGCGGATCCTTTACGAGCACGTCAACGACATGGATTCTTCTGCCGTGAAAAGCAATCACAAGCAGGTGAAAAGCCTGTTGTCGAAAATCATTCACGATATTTTTGTCGGCACCATTCGCAAAGAACTGGGCTTTGTCGTGGATTTCAACGAAACGTCGGACATTATTGTGGATTACCTCGACTACAAATGCCAAGCCCTCCTGGATTACGACGAAGGGGAAAACTTTATTCGCCTCTTGAATCGAATCAATCACATCGACCAACAGGAATTTAAAGTGGCCGAAGGTGTCGAATTCGACCGGAAGCCGACCTTTACCACGGCCTTTACCGATCGCGTGGGCCGGGCGGTGTACGCCATTATGCCCAGGGAATTCGGCTGGAATTTATTTTTTAAGATCATAGCCGAAATCGAGCAATCGGAGCCGAGGATCGACTTCGAAGAATTTTTCCGCTACTTGGAAAGTCTGCTTATCGGAACGATTAAACGAGAGGTGGACAGCAAGGGCTTTACCGAAGAGGAGTACGATGCGCTCATCGACTTTATCCTCAATTGCTACGCTTCCATGGTGGAAAAAGATCCTTCCATGAACCACATGATCAGCAGTTATTACGGCATGAGCACCCATTCCATTTCGCAGGTATTCAGAAACATTCGATCCTACGAGGATTTTGAGAAAAACAAGACGCGCATCCAGCGTATGTTAAACTGACAGGAGGTAGCATGGCAGAAATTATTTTGGCCGGCGGTTGCTTTTGGGGCGTGGAAGAATATTTCAGACGCACCGAGGGAATCACCGACACCGTGGTGGGCTATATTAATTCCGACATTGCCGATCCCACGTATGAAGACCTTTGCTACGGCAAGAGCAAGGCGGCGGAAGGCGTGATCATCGAATTCGATCCCGAGGTAATTTCCCGGGAAGAGATCGTGGATTTATTTTATAAAATCATCGATCCCTACAGCTATTTCCGCCAAGGCAACGACATCGGTCGCCAGTACCGCACCGGCCTCTATTATCGTCCCGGCGAGGATGCCCTAAAGGCCTTTTATGAAGAGGATAAACAGAAGCGGCAAAGCGAATCGACGCGCAAGATTTGGGTGGAAGTGGCGCCTCTTGAAAACTTTACGAAGGCCGAGGAATACCACCAACACTATTTGGTAAAAAATCCCGGCGGTTATTGCCATATTCCTTTACCGAATAAAAGCGAAAAGTAATGACGAAGCGGCTTGTTTCGTGTAATATGTACTATAAAGAAGAGGTGATAGAGTGATAAAAGGTTTAACCGGCGATTCACCGGTTTTAAACTTTTTTGCTGAGATTACGGACATACCCCGTTGCAGCAAAGAAGAAGAAAAAATCAGCAATTACCTGGTCCAATGGGCAAAAGCGCGCGAGCTTGAAGTCATTCAGGACGAGTGGGAAAATATCGTTATTAAAAAGCCTGCATCGAAAGGCTATGAAAATGAGCCCACCGTGATTTTGCAGGGCCATATGGATATGGTTTGCGAGGCGGTGAAAGGCTACGAACACGACTTTTCAAAGGATCCCATCGAAGCCGTCGTGGAAGGCGATCGCATCATCGCGAAAAACACCACACTCGGCGCCGACGACGGCATTGCCGTGGCCATGATGCTTGCCATTTTAGACGGAGACTACGAGCACCCGGCGTTGGAATGCTTGGTCACCGTCGAGGAAGAAACCTCCATGGCGGGTGCCCATACCATCGACGGCAAGTATTTCGAAGGCAGCACATTAATTAATATCGACTCGGAAGATGAAGGCATTATTACCGTGGGCTGTGCCGGCGGCATGGTGTCCAACATTATCTTCAAAAAAGAATTTATGTCCCCCGAAAAGGATGCATTCCTCGCCATTGATCTCGGCGGTTTCCGCGGCGGCCACTCCGGCTCTGACATCGACGACGAAAGGGGCAACCCCATTCTCTTATTGGCGCGGATCTTAAGAGAAGTCTCCTTTAAATATCCGTTCGAGTTGGCGGATTTCTCCGGCGGTTCGAAACCCAATGCCATTCCCAGAGATGCGGAAGCCATTATCGGTGTCGATGCCAAAGATGTGGAAGGCGTCAAGGCGGCATTGAATGCATCGGCCGACACGATCTTCAAAGAATTTGTCGCCACGGATCCCAATGGCGTGCTCAAGATTGAAGGCGCCTCCGCCGACAAAGTCCTGGCACCGAAGGTTGCCGACGGCATCATTAACTACCTGCTCGTCGCGCCCAACGGCGTCAACACCTTCAGCAAAAAAATTGAAGGTTTGGTGGAATCCTCCACCAACATCGGCGTAGCGGCCAGTGACGATGAAAAATTCGTCTTTACCATGCAAATCCGAAGCGATGTGGAAAGCAAGATTCATGAAATCGCCTTGAAAAACCGCATTGCCGGCGAATTGGGCGGCGGCACATTCGAAGAACTTTCCGCCTACGCGCCTTGGGAATACGCGGAAGAATCCCCCTTGCGGGATAAGGCCGTGAAATTATGGAAAGACATGACAGGCAACGACGCCACGGTGGAAATGATCCACGCCGGTTTGGAATGCGGCATTTTGCAAGATTCCATCGGTAAAATGGACATGATTTCCATTGGTCCCGACATGGAGGGCGTTCACGCCCCCGGCGAAAATCTATCCATCGCCTCCACCAATCGGGTTTTCGATTACCTTCTTGAACTGTTAAAGATGAAAGGATAAATATGAGCCACGAACACGAACACGATCACGATCACGAACATGAACACGAGGAAATGGACGTCATTACGTTGACCCTCGATGACGACAGCGAATTGGACTGTGCCGTTATTGGCATTTTCCCCTACGAGGAAAAAGACTATATCGCTTTATTGCCCCTGAAGGACGATGAAGTGGACGAAGACGCCTCCGTTCTGATTTACGAATACGCCGAATTGGAAGACGGTGAATTGGAACTGATCTTCATCGAAGATGAAGACTATTTCAACCACGTCGCCGATGAATTCGAACGTCTTTACGCAGAAGACGAGGAAGACTAAGGAGTTTACCATTACGGAAACACGACCCTATCGAAGTTTCAGCGATTACGCAAAAGACACCTTCGGCATGAAAGTGTACAAGGTGCCCATCCATCTTAAAGGCAGCTGTCCCAATCGAGACGGCACCGCCGGGGTGGGCGGCTGCATTTTTTGCGGCGAAGAAGGGGGAAGCTTCGAATGGATACAAGGAAGCGTACGGGAACAATTTCAAAAAAACAAAGCGCGCATGAAAGCCCGCTACAAGGCCCAAGGCTTTATCCCGTATTTTCAAAATTTTACAGGCACCTACCTTCCCCTGGCGCAATTTAAAGAAAATTTAGAGGCGGTGGCGGAAGAAGACATCGTCGGCGTCTCCATCTCCACGCGGCCCGACTGTGTGGACGACGCGTATTTGTCGGCGGCGAAGGAAATTTTTCCGGGCAAGTCGATCACTTTTGAATTGGGCCTGCAATCGGCCAACGAGAAGACATTGAAAGTGATTAATCGTGGCCATGGCACCCGCGAATTTATCGATGCAGCACATCGAATCAAGGGCAAGGGCCTGAGGCTTACGGTTCACATGATTTTGGATCTGCCTTGGGATAGCCGAGAGGATGTGCTTCGAGGTGCCGAACTTTTGGCCCGCGTTGGCGCCGATGAAGTGAAGATTCACAATCTTTACGTGGCGAAGCACACCAAGCTCGCCGATATGTATGAGGCCGGCACCTTCGTGCCCCTTCCCATGGAAGAATTTATGGAGCGGGTCATCTTATTTCTGGAACATCTGCCGCCTGAGACGGTGATTGGCCGCCTCTTGGGACGTGCCCCGGAAGAGGATGTCTTGTTCGCGAATTGGAACAGAAGCTGGTACTGCATTCGCGACGAAATCGTGCGTCGAATGATTGAGGAAAACCGACCGCAAGGTCATTTGTATAGGAAATAGAGAAAGGATGATGACAATGATTCGTTATATCTTAGGAGCAAAAGGCGCAGGCAAAACGAAATGGTTAATTGATCACGCCAATGAAGATCATGAAGGCGGCAACGGCAATATCGCATTTGTCGAAGTTGACGACGATCACATTTTCAGCTTGGATTACAATGTACGTTTAATCAATGCCACGGAATACAATCTCACCAATTTAGATGAATTCTACGGCTTCTTAAGCGGCATGTTCGCCATGGACTACGACTTGGAAAAAGTGTATGTCGACGGTATGTACAAGGTCATGGATCTTTCCATTGACGACTTAAAAGATTTGGCCGATCGTCTGGAATCTTTAGGCATGGAAAACCGTCAAATTTACATTAATGTAAACTACGTGGAAGCAGACTTCCCGGAAGAATTAAAACAATACGCACAAGAAGTTTCTTTGGAAGGTTAACAACTGACAGGGGATTGGAATGAAATCGAACAAGACATTTATTCGAATCGTGGCCGTGATTTTATGCTTAGCAATGGTGTTGCCGGTACTGATCAATGCATTCTTATGATGACGACCCGATAACCATGGAGCCGATTTGCGACAAATGGTTTGAGCACTTCATGGAAAGGCGAAGCGCCTTGATTCGCGCCTATGAGCGGGGCGACTTAAACAAAAAGGAATTTTTGCAGACGAATTTAAAGGACATGCACAATAGCAATGTGCGCCCCTTTTTTCTCATCGATCGATTGGAAAAAGGGATCTTTAATTACCAATATTACAACGCCATGGCCAAAAGCTATCGCATGGAAGCCAGGCGTGTGAAGCGGATGCAAAAAGGCAATCGAGCCTATTGCCGCTCTCTTTCTATGGCTGAAAAGTATTACGGAAAAAAAGACGACACGATCTTGGAGATCCTTGATTTTGTCGATTATAAAAATATCTACGGTTACTTCGTCCATTGCAACGGCAAGAAATTGCAAGGCCGTCTCTTTGAGATTGTCTTTATCGAGTATCCGGAGTATATTTTGCATTCCACCTCTGAACGGGTATATCAAGCCTTGGTCGATCACGGTGTCTTTATGGAAGAAAAAAAGCGTTCCAAAATCGACACCTACATTAACGACAGGTATTAAAACTGAGAAAGGGGCAAAGATTGGATTACAAGCATTTAAAACAGACGGATCCCGCGATTTATGCGCTGGTTCAAAAAGAAACCGAGCGGCAACAAAGTCACATCGAGCTCATTGCTTCGGAAAACTTTGTCTCTCGCGCCGTCATGGAAGCCATGGGATCGCCACTCACCAATAAATACGCGGAAGGTCTGCCCGGTGCCCGCTACTACGGCGGCTGCGAAGTGGTAGATGAAGTGGAACAATTGGCCATCGATCGCTTTAAAGCCCTTTACGGCGCCGATCACGCCAATGTTCAGCCCCACAGCGGTGCCAATGCCAATATGGCCGTGTACCTGGGCTTGTTAAAGCCGGGCGATCGGATCTTAGGCATGAATTTAAGTCAGGGCGGCCACTTGTCTCACGGCAGCCCGGTGAATATTTCGGGAAAATACTTCGACATCGTGGATTACGGCGTCGATGAAAAGACGGGTCGAATCGATTACGACGCCTTCGAAGCGGCGGTAAAGAAATACAAACCGAAGCTGGTCATCGGCGGCGCATCGGCCTATCCGAGAAAAATCGATTTTAAGCGCATAAGTGATGTGGTGAAGGCGAGCGGCGCCTACTTTATGGTAGACATGGCGCACATCGCCGGCCTTGTGGCCACGGGCTATCACGAAAACCCCGTGCCCTATGCCGATGTGGTAACCACCACCACCCATAAGACCCTGCGGGGGCCCAGAGGCGGCGCCATTCTCTGCACGGAAGCATTGCACAAAACCATCGACAAGGCCGTGTTCCCCGGACTGCAAGGCGGCCCCTTGGAACACGTCATTGCGGCAAAGGCCGTGTCCTTCTATGAAGCGGCCCAACCGGATTTCAAAGTGTACTGCAAACAAATCATCGACAATGCCAAGGCCATGGAAAAAGTGTTCCTGGATCAAGGCGTGGATTTGGTATCCGGCGGTACAGACAATCACCTATTGCTTTTAGATCTTCGTTCCCTGAAGATGACGGGTAAAGAGGCGGAAAAACTGTTAAACGACAGCGGCCTCGCCGTCAACAAAAACATGATCCCCTACGATCCCGAAACGCCCATGGTGACCAGCGGCATTCGCATCGGCACCCCGGCCATGACCACCTTAGGTGCGAAAGAAGAAGACGCAGCCTATGTGGCTCAAATCATGGTGGATCTTTTGAAAAAAGACATTGCGGAAGACGAAGCAAAAGACCGCGTGCGGATTTTTTGCGAAAAATTTCCTCTGTACAAATAAAACGGGAAGGACTCGAAAGAGTCCTTTTCTATTACGGCAACAGGAGGCGCCATGAACCCTTATGAAATCGACATCGTTCATAAAGCATTAAATACCATTCGCTCTGTCGATCCCGGGTCCATCGGCGAAGAGCTGGAAATCGAAGCCGGCGACCGCCTCATCGCCATTAACGACAACGAGGTGCGGGATGTGATCGACTACCGCTACGAATCGGCCAACGAATACATTACCCTCACCATCGAAAAGAAAGACGGCGAGCTGATCCTCTACGACATTGAAAAAGATGTGGAGGAGCCCATCGGCCTGAATTTCGTCACTCCGCTATTGGACACTCAAAAGACCTGTTCCAATCGCTGCCTCTTTTGCTTTATCGATCAGATGCCGCCGAATATGCGCGACAGCTTATACATTAAAGACGACGATTCACGCCTTTCTTTTCTTCAAGGCAATTACATTACCCTGACCAATATAAAAAAAGAAGATTTCGACCGCATGATCGCCTACGGCCTAAGCCCCATTAATGTGTCGGTGCACACCACCAATCTCGCCCTAAGGGTGGAGTTGTTAAAAAATCCCTCGGCGGGGAAGATCATGGAGGACATGAAGCGTTTGGCCCATGCGGGCATCGTCATGAACGCGCAGATCGTGTTGCTTCCAGGCGTAAACGACGGAGAGGAGTTGAAGCACACCCTTCGGGACTTGGCCTCCCTCATGCCCCAAGTGGCCTCCGTGGCCATGGTGCCTGTGGGACTGTCAAAGTATCGCGACCATTTGCCGAAGCTTTCTCCTTACACGAAAGAAGAGGCGAAAGATGTCATCGCCATCGCCGAGGCCTTCGGAAAAGATATGCGTAAAAAATGCGGCCGCCACTGGGTCTACGCATCCGATGAATTTTACCTTATCGCGGAAAAAGATCTTCCCGAGGCGGATTTTTACGACGGCTACCCGCAGTACGAAAACGGCGTGGGCCTTATGCGCTCTTTCTACGAAGAATTTAAGGAGGCGCTGGACCGGGCGGAAGGGCAATACCGCTCGAAAATCACCTTGGCTACGGGAGAATATGCGGCGCCTCTCTTTGAGGCCTTGGCCGCCATGATTCACGAAAAATTCCCCGGCGTTCAATGCGACGTGGTTACGATCAAAAATGACTTTTTCGGCGAGACGGTGAAAGTGGCGGGGCTCTTGACGGCGGAGGATGTGGTCCGTCAATTGAAAGGTAAAATCCACGATGCTATAATGTTACCAATGTCAATGTTTCGAAGCGATCGCGCCATTACATTGGACGATGTCACGGTGGATGCTTTGGAAGAGATATTAGGCGCGAAGATTATTACCGTAAGCAACAATGGTGCGGAATTTTTAGAAAAATGTTTGGAGGTGCGTCCTGTTGAATAGACCGGTCGTCTGTATATTAGGTCGCCCCAATGTGGGGAAGAGTACCTTATTTAATGTGCTGACGCGCTCGAAAATATCCATTACCGAGGATACACCGGGCGTGACGCGAGACAGAATCTATGCCAAGGCCACTTGGCTCGATCATGAATTTACTTTAATCGATACGGGCGGGTTGGATCCCTCCAGCAACGAAGCCTTTATGCCCGAAATCATGGCCCAGGCGGAAGTGGCCGTGGAAAATGCAGAGATCATTTTATTTGTCGTCGACGGCAAAGAAGGCCTGACCACCGTGGACCGCGAGGTGGCATCGTATATTCGAAGAAGCGGCAAGGAAGCCCTTCTCGTCGTCAATAAAATGGATGCCAAGGAATCGGAAGACCATCGCTACGATTTCTACGAATTGGGCTTAGGCGAGCCCTATTCCATTAGCGCCGAGCAATCCCGCGGCATCGGCGATTTGCTGGATGCCACGGTGGCGTCCTTTCCCAAAGTGGAGGAGGATGACTTCCGCGACGAAATCAAAGTGGCCTTTATCGGAAAACCCAATGCGGGGAAATCCTCTTTGGTCAACCGCATTTTAGGGGAAGAGCGCTCCATCGTCACCAATATTCCCGGCACGACGCGGGATTCCATCCACTCCTTCTTCGAATACGAAGATACGGACTATGTGCTTATTGACACGGCGGGCCTCCGAAAGCGGAAAAAAATCAACGAAAAAGTGGAACGCTACTCCGTGGTGCGTACTTTGCGGAGCATCGAGCTGGCCGATGTGTGCGTGCTTTTAATCGACGCCACGGAAGGGATCAGCGAACAGGATTCGAAGATCGCAGGCTATGCCCACGACAACAACAAGGCCATGATTATCGCCGTAAACAAGTGGGATGCCATCGAAAAAGAAACCCGCACCATGAAGCAATACGAAGAGGCCATTCGCATGGAGCTGCCCTTTTTAAACTACGCACCCATGATTTTCATCTCGGCACTTACAGGTTCTCGCGTGGAAAAATTATTGAACATGATCCACGTGGTCAACAACAATTACTCCCTCAGGATTCAAACTGGGGTCTTAAACGACATTATGAACCGAGCGGTCTTAATGAATCAGCCGCCTTCGGACAAGGGCAAGCGCGGGAAGCTTTACTATGCGAGCCAAGTCTCGGCCAGACCGCCGAAAATCGTCCTCTCCGTCAATGACAAGGAGCTTTTCCACTTCACCTATTTGCGTTATTTGGAAAATCAAATTCGCGCGGCCTATCGCTTCGACGGCGTGCCCATTATTTTGGAGCTGAGGAATCGATGAAGACATTTCTCGTGCTGATGGCCTGTTATATCGTAGGCTCCGTCTCCGGTGCCTATTTCCTGAGCCGCCTCTTTTTCCACAAAGACATTCGCGACGAGGGCAGCGGCAACGCCGGCACCACCAATGCCGTGCGCGTCATGGGAAAGAAACTGGGCTATACTACCTTTGCCATCGACGTATTAAAAGGCGTGGTGGCCATGGCCTTTCTCGCGCCCATGTTGGACGAATCCATTCGGCTCTTCGCCGCCCTCTTCGTCGTTTTGGGTCACGACTTCCCCTTTTACTTAGGTTTTCGCGGCGGCAAAGGCATCGCCACATCCTTCGGTTCGTGGACGACCCTTGAGCCCCTTTGGGGAGGCGTGGCGGCCATAGCCGGCGTCATCGCAGCGAAGATCACCAAATACGTCAGCGTCGGATCATTGACCTTTCTTACCATTAGTTGCGGGGCCATGCTCGTCAAATACGCAGGCATCGGTTACAATCGCTGGGCGATTCTCGCCGTGTGGCTCTTGGGATTTATTCGCCATAAAGACAATTTGATTCGCTTAAAAGAAGGCAGAGAAAACAGAATCGGAGGTTGATTCGGTGAAGATCGGAATATTAGGTTGTGGTAGTTGGGGAAGCGCCATTGCCAATCTCTTGGCCCGCATCGGCCACGAGGTGCACATGTACACCCGCAATGAAAAGCAGTATGCGCGGATTCAATCGGTGGGAGACAATCCCGGTTACTTGGAGGACTTTGCCTTTGATCCGACGATTCAGGTGCACCTGTCTGTAAAGGAGGCCATTGAAGGGGCAGACGGCATCGTCTTGGCCGTGCCCACCGGCGCTGTGCGCGCCACCATGGAAGCCGTGGCCTGCGAGGGATCGAAGGCCCCCGTCATCAATCTCGCCAAAGGGCTGGAGCAAGGAAGCCATTTGCGCCTTTCTCAAGTGGCCAAAGAGATCCTGCCCGATTCGCCCTACATCGTGTTATCCGGCCCCTCTCATGCGGAAGAAGTAGCGAAGCTTATGCCCACCACGGTGCTGGTGTGTGCCGAAGACGAAAAAGATGCCCTTTGGGCGCAAGATTTATTTACTTACGACAGCTTCCGGGTCTACGTACAAGATGATATGATCGGCGTAGAAATCGGCGGCGCGTTAAAAAATATTATCGCCCTCGGTGCCGGTCTATCCGACGGCCTGGGCTATGGCGACAATGCCAAAGCCGCCTTAATGACCCGCGGCTTAACTGAAATTCAGCGCCTGGGCATCGTCCTCGGCGCAAAGCCAATTACTTTCCAAGGCCTTTCCGGCATCGGCGATTTAATCGTCACCTGCACCAGTGTCCACAGCCGCAACTGGCGCTTCGGCAATCTCATTGGCAAGGGCAAGGCGGCGGATGCTGCCATCGAGGAAGTGGGCATGGTGGTGGAAGGGTATAAGACCACCAAGGCCTGCTACGAGCTGTCTCGGGAGCTTGGCATCGAAATGCCCATTACAGAAAAGCTCTACGACGTCTTGTACCGCGAGGCCGATCCGAGACAGGCCGTGTTGGATCTGATGCAGCGGCCCAATAAACACGAAAACGAGAAAATATTTTTATTATGAGACAAGGTTCGACTGTTCGAAAAAAAATTCGACGACGGCAAAATCACAGAAAAAAACGCAGGCGACTGCTTCTCGTACTACTTTTGCTGTTGATTATTTCAGGCGGCGTCTACTCCCTGTACGACCGCCTGGTTTCTGCGCCTAAAACGAAGCAGCCCGTGCAGGTATGCTTTCGCGACGTGGTGCGGGGCGAGGGCTACTTGCTTCTCAATGAAGAGACGATTTTTACCAAGGCAGGCGGCACCGCCGTTTATAATGTGCGCGAGGGGAAAAAAGTGCCCAAGGGCTTTCGCGTGGCGGACATTAATGTCATGAACGACAATTCAAAGGTGAAGGACCAGCTCATTCGAATTCAGGCGGCCATCGACTTTAAGAATGATCGAACATCGGAAAAATCCAAGGACAGAATGAACGAAGAAGATGAAAATGTCATTCGAAATATCCAGCGCTTTATTCGCGACGAGGATTACGAAAAGCTTATTTCATCCATTAACACCTTGGATTTAAGCACGAAACACACGGTGAATGTGTCGGAGCTCAACGAACTTTTAAAGCTTTCCATTCCGGAGCTGGAGGAGAAAAAAGATCGACTCACCAAGCGCATCGCCTCCACCAGTGCCGATTACGTGGCACCGGAATCCGGCATCGTAAGCTACACCTTTGACGACTTTAAAAAAGCCCTTTCATTGGAAAAGGACGAGGATACATTTACTCGCGCCTACCTAAAAGGCGTGAGCACCGAGTCCCTGACCCGGGGGAAGAATCGAGTAAAAGAAGGCCAGGCCTTTTTCCGCACCATTTGCGATACGACCTATAAAATCGCTCTGCCCATTGCCGATGCCCGTTTGGTGAAAGAAGAAATGGGAAAAACAGTGACGGTGCGAATCGGAAAGATGATGACCGAAGCTCGGGTGGAATCCATTGTCGGCGACGAGAGCGAGCCGGTGGTGATCTTGAGTCTGCAAGATAAACTACAGGAGGTTTATCGGCCGCGGAAGCAAAAGACCACCATAATTAAAAGCGAATCCCCGGCGCTGAAGATTCCGAAGACAGCCATTGTTACGGGAAAACACGGCGAAAGCGGCGTCTACGTCGATGCTGTGCGCCGATTTGTCACCTTTGTGCCCGTGGATGTGTTGTCCGTTCGTGAAAAAGACGCCTACATCAGCATGGGCGACGACAAGGCCATGATCAAAAATAAGAAAGGCAAGGACGTGTCCACCTTGCGGCCGACGGATCAGGTGGTCGTTGAGCCGAAGAAAGTGCGGCGGGATAAGATTGTGTATTAATCACAGGAGGTGTTTATGTCAAGCATAGGCGACGAACTCAAGCGGGTGCGCGAAGAAATTGAAGGGGCGAGACGCCACAGCTTAACCGGGGAACCGGTGCAATTAATCGCCGTGACGAAAACCCACGGCGTGGATAAAATCGAAGAAGCCTTGAAATACGGCGTCACGGATATCGGCGAAAACAAGGTGCAGGAGCTCACGAAAAAAATTGAGGCCCTGGGACCGAAGGTTCGTTATCATATGATTGGAAACTTGCAGTCAAATAAGGTAAAATATATCTACAATGATGTGGTTTTGATCCATTCACTGGACAGACCGTCCTTGGCGAAAGAAATTCAAAAGCGGGGATGCGAAACGGATCATATCGTCCATTGTCTATTGGAAGTAAATATCGGCGACGAAGCGTCAAAAGGCGGCTTGGCCTACGATCAGGTGCTGCCCTTTTTGGAATCCATCGTCGATTACTCCCACTTGAAAGTTGACGGCTTAATGACCGTCGCGCCCAATGTAGATGACGAGGCTTATTTGAGGCAGCTGTTTCGGAAAATGGTGGCCTTAAAAGTGGATATCGCCGGACGCCATTACGAGGGCGTGGACATGACGCACTTGTCCATGGGCATGAGTCAAGACTTTCATATCGCCATTGAAGAAGGCGCAAATATGGTACGCGTAGGCAGTCGCATTTTCGGTGCAAGGCACTATTAAGGAGGAAATTATGGCAGATTTTGGTAATAAGTTAAAAAGGGCGTTCGGTTTCGGTGATGATTACGAATACGACGACGAATACGATTTTCAAGAAGACGAAAAATTTCAAACCACGGAAGTTGAACCCATCACAACGACCCATTCGCAAAAACCCGTGGCCCCTCGCAGAAAAGACAGCGGCAATGTATTGAGCATTCAAACGAAAGCCGCCATGGTCATTACGGTTCACGAACCCTTAAGTTACGACGAATCGCCGAAGATTGTCGATGACTTAAAGGAAAACAAAGCCGTCGTCTTAAACTTCGAACAATTGGATTTAGACGTGAAGCGTGAAATTTTCGACTTCGTCAACGGCGCCCTTTATGCCATCGAAGGCAAGATCCAAAAGGTGAACAAAGACATCTTTATTCTTGCGCCGGCGAATATCGCCATCGACGGGCTTAAAGAAGAATTACAAAACTCGGGCATCTTTCCTTGGTAAAGAGCCTTCGGAAGGATGAACTCCTTCGCCACATAAGAGAGCCTGAAAAAATCACTCGGTTGCGCCATGTACTCGATCTGCCAGAAATCAGTTCGAGAAATTACAGGGCCATAGCCGGTGATTTTTTAGATCCCTACGAACAGCAATTGGTGGCTTCCTGGACGCCCCACTTTTCGGAAGTGGAGTTGTCTTTCGAGCCGGCGGGCAATTGGGAGCGAAAAATTCCGGTCTATAAACCCTTCGACACGGAAGATAGCTTTCTCTCGGCCTTTTATTTAGAAGGCGGCCCCTTCGATCACCGGCAAATTTTAGGCTCCCTCTTGGGCATGGGCATCGAGCGGGATAAAATCGGCGACATCGCCGCTACCGACGACGGCGCCTATATTTTCGTGAAAAAAGAGATCGCGAATTTCATCGCCGTGAACTTCAGAAAAGTGGGTGCGACGCCCATTCGCCTCAAAGAAATTCCCGCCCTTTCCGTGCCGGAAATCGAAGAGGATTGGAACGAGGCCGCAGCGGTGGTGTCCTCCATGCGCCTGGACGCCGTGGTGCGGGCGGTGACCCACAAGTCCCGCGACGAAGTGAAGGGGCTCGTGGCCAAGGGCTTGGTGAAAGTAAACTTTAAGCGGGCGGAGAAGACCCACGACATGATTGCCCCTGGGGATATGATTTCCGTGCGGGGATTTGGCCGCATCAAAATTTTCGAGCCCCTTTACCGAACGAAGAAGGACAAAGTGCGCTTTCAGTACGGTACCTTAAACAGCAGATAGGAGCGCTATGGTAACATTAATTATTCTTATACTCATCGCTTTGGATCAGTTATCCAAATTCGCAGTCGTCCGCCATTTGGCAGGCGGCGGCGAAGTGGCGATCATCCCGGGCTTTTTTCGCCTGCTCTATGTTGAAAATCGCGGCGCAGCCTTCGGTATTTTACAGGAAGGCCGGCCCCTTTTTATCGTGATTACCGTTGCGGTCATCGGCTTTTTGCTTTACGGCATTTACAGAAAGCGCGACGAGGTGAGGGGGCTTTTGCGCGTGGCACTGGTCTTAATTCTGGCGGGGGCCGTCGGCAATTTCATCGACCGATTGCGCCTCCACTTCGTTGTGGACTTTTTGTCCTTCCGCTTCTTCGGCCACGACTTTGCCGTCTTTAATCTCGCCGATTCCTTTATCGTCGTGGGCACGATTTTGCTTATGATCCACGTCTTTTTAGGAGACGAAAAGGACAGCCATGATTCATAAATTCACAGGGACAGATGGCGGAGCTCGCCTGGATCAATTTCTCGCCGAAAAACTCGAAATGAGCCGCTCCCAAGTGAAGCGGGCCGTAGACGAGGGCCGCGTCACGGTAAACGGGCAGAAGGTGAAGGCGGGCTATAAGCTTCAAGGGAGCGATGAAATCGCCTACGAAGAGGAAGCGCCCTATGTGCTGGAGGCGAAGAAGGTGGCATTTAAGGTGCTTTACGAAGACGAGCATCTGGCCTGCATCGACAAGCCCTACGGCCTCGTGGTCCATCCCGGGGCAGGCAGAGAAGAAGCGACCCTGGTCCACGGGCTGATGCACCGCTTCCATCACCTGGCAAAGGGAAGCGATCCCCTTCGCCCGGGCATCGTCCATCGATTGGATAAGGACACTTCCGGCGTCATGGTGGTAGCAAAAACCGACGCCGCCTACGAGGGATTGGTGGAAGCCTTTCAGAATCGTCGGGTCGAGAAGATTTACTACGCCATTTGCCGCGGCGTGATTCGGGAAGCGGGCACCATCGATTCGCCCATTGGGCGAGATCCGAAAAATCGCATCCGCATGGCGGCGGGGGTGTATCCCTCCAAAGAAGCCTTGACGGAATTCGTGCCCGTTCTCGCTTTTCGGGATTCCACCTTGCTTCGCGTGGCCCTTCACACAGGTCGCACCCATCAAATTCGCGTGCACATGGCATCAATTGGCCACGCGCTTTTAGGCGATCCCCTATACGGGGCGAAGAACGACAAGGAGAAACAGCTCCTGCTTCACAGCTACCATCTGGCCTTCACCCACCCCATTACGGGTGATGTTGTGGCCTTGACGTCGAAACTTCCCGAGCGCATGCTCGCCTACATTCGAAAGGAGAAAGGGGACCGATGCACAAGATTTTAGATGAATTGGCCATGAAGCGGGCCACGGCGCGTATCGCCAATGAAATTATCGAGCGAAACAAAGGACTGGACGACGTGGTTCTCATTGGCATCGTGACGCGAGGCGAATTTTTCGCCCGTCGCCTTCAAGAAAAGATGAAAGAAATCGAAGGCGTTCATGTGCCGGTGTACACCCTTGATCCCGGCTTTTTTAGAGACGATCGGCGGGACGAAGCCTTCATGCCCATGGAATTTATGGGAAAAATCGACGGCAAGCGGGTGGTCTTGGTAGACGATGTGCTCTACACCGGCCGCACGGTGCGCGCCGCAATGGACGCATTGATGGTAAAAGACCGACCGAAGCTCGTGGAGCTGGTGGGTCTCGTGGATCGGGGGCACAGAGAACTGCCCATTCGCGGCGATTTTATCGGCAAGAATGTGCCCACGGCCCAGTCGGAAAAAATCATCGTACACTTTAAAGAATACGACGGCGAAGATGCCGTCTACGTGGCGGGATAAAAATAACCGGCGGCGTGATCGAAAGGATCGGCCGTCGGTTTTTTTCGTGTACCATTATTCGTGTAGCATTATAAGAGATCGATGCGCGCCTCTCGCGGCCTGCGATCGGAAGTAAAGACGGTGTCCACGGCGTGGAGGATGTTGTTCCGCGCCGCTTCGGATTTTGAAATCACCATGGTGTCTTCCACGCCGGTGCAGTAGTTGATGACGTGGCAAATATTGGCGTAGTGCAGGCCCAGTTCTCTCGCGAGAACCACTTCCGGCACATTGGTCATGCCCACCACATCGCCGCCGATGGAGGCGTAGAATTTTATTTCCGCGCGGGATTCAAAGCGGGGGCCTTCCGTGGCTACATAAACGCCGCGGGGAAGCTTTTCGCCGTAGGCCGCCTCAAAGGCGTCGTTTAATTCCGAATCGTAGGGCGCGTCCATGGCGATGTGCTTGGCTACATGGTGGTCGCCGTCGTAAAAGGTGTGGGGCCGTGTCTTTGTAAAATCTAAAAAGTCGTCGCACAAGACGATGGAATCGGGGCCGTATTCTTTTTTTAAACTGCCCACGGCGCTGATGCCGTACACTTCCGTAACGCCGATTTCTTTCAGCGCCCAGATGTTTGCCCGATAAGGCACCTTGTGCGGGGGGATGGTGTGATCCGTGCCGTGGCGCGAGACGAAAACATAGGGCTTGTTTTCGGGATAAATCAGCTTGGCATCGCCGTAGGGTGTGGAAAAAATTTCTTCTTTAGCGGCAGCAAAGGGCGCCTCGAAGCCGGTGCCGCCGATGATTCCGTAATGCATGATAACCTCGTTTCTCTTTCCTGAATATGGTACTATTATACATGGAAAGTGAGGTCTGTATGGAATTTGACGGAGATTTAGCTTACATGCTTCAGGCGGAGCACGTGGCTTATTATAAAGACGGCGTCGTGTCGATTTTAGACCGACGCATTTATCCCGTACGGGTGGAATATGTGCGTTGCAAGACCCACGTCGAGGTGCGCGACGCCTTGAAAAACATGGTGACGCAATCGGCGGGGCCTTACACGGCGGCGGCCATGGGCATGGCCCTTGCGGCACACGAATCCCGCCACTTAAAGGGAGCGGCGCGGCTGCGCTTTTTGGAAGAGGCGGCGGCGGTACTGGCCAGCGGCCGCCCCACGACGGCCATGCGTATGGCGCAGGTAACGAAGGGCGCCCTTGCCCTGGCGAAGGACCATTTAGACGACGAGGATTTGGATTTAATTCTGCGGGATCACGCCCTTCATTCCATGGAAAAGCGCTACGCCACCATCCATCGGGTAGCGAAGCATTTTATGGACCTTCTGCCCGATGAGGGCACGGTCATGACCCAGTGTTTCGGCGAAACCATCATCGGCATGCTGGCGCGGGAAATTATAGCGAGCGGAAAAGATATTTCCTTTGTCTGCCCGGAGACCCGCCCCTTTTTACAGGGCGCCCGTTTTACCGCTTCGGTCTTATCTCAAATGGGCATGGACACCACGGTGATCACAGACAATATGGTGGCGGCGTACATTGAAAATCACGGCATCAGTTTATTTACTTCGGCGGCGGATTCCATTTGCATGGACGGCAGTATCGTAAATAAAGTGGGCACCCACCAAATCGCCATCGTCTCGGCGTACTTCGGCGTTCCCTATTACGCCACGGGGATCCCCGACATGGACATTCAAAGTGCAAAGGATTTGACCATCGAAATGCGGGATCCCGAGGAGAGCTTAAGTGCCCACGGCATCAAGCACACAGTGGAAGGGGTCAAGGGCTATTACCCGGCCTTCGACGTGACGCCGCCGAATTTAGTCTTCGGCGTGGTCACGGATCTAGGCATTTTTGAAGCGAATCAATTAAAGGAATACGAGAAGAAAAAAGGAGCGGGCGATTTCTATTTCGCCGTATGATTATGAGCCAACGATTAGACAAACAGATCGATTTTATTTACGCGCTGGAAAAGATGAAAAGCGTCTATCGCCGAACCCATCTTCTCCATGCCGATCGCTTTGAAAACGACGCGGAGCACAGCTTCCATATTGCGGCCATGGCCTTTATCCTAAAGGAGTACGCGCCGGAGGGGATAGACATGGAGCGGGTGGTGTTTATGCTTTTGTTCCACGATGTGGTGGAAATCGAAGCGGGAGACACCTTCGCCTACGACACGGAAAACAACAAGACCAAGCGGGAGCGGGAAGTGCGGGCGGCGGAGCATTTGTACGGCATGCTTCCCGAAGAACAGGACGAAGAAATGCGGGCTCTTTGGGAAGAGTTTGAAGCCCAAGAGACGCCGGAGTCCCATTTCGCTTTGGCCATGGACCGAATCGAGCCCATTCTTCTCAATGCGGCCGGAGGCGGCGGCACCTGGACAAGCCACGGGATCAAGCAAAAAGATGTCTATGAACGCATCGAGCCGGTGCGGAAATTTCCGCCACTCTATGCCATGATAAAGGAAAAAGTAGACGCACATTTTGAAGGGAGAAGGAGCCGATGACGAAAATTCTACTGGTGGAAGATGAAGTATCCATTCGCAAGTTTATAAAAATTAATTTAGAGCGAGAAGGCTTCGAAGTCTACGAAGCGGGAAGCGGCGAAGAGGGCCTTGAAATTGCCGAAAGGGAAAAGCCCGCCATCGTGCTTTTGGACATTATGCTCCCAGGCATCGACGGATTCGAAGTCTGCGATCGCCTGAGAAAGTCTTTCCCGCACCTGGGCATAATTATGCTTACGGCAAAGGCCGAGGATTACGACAAGATCATGGGCCTGCAAAGCGGCACCGACGACTACCTTACCAAGCCCTTTAATCCCACGGAGCTTACCCTGCGCATCAAATCCTTGGAGCGGCGCATCGGAAGCGAAAGCAAAGGGGAGAAAAAGGGCGAGCGCTTTTTGGAATCGGGCATATTTAAAGTGGATGTCTTCGGCCATAAATTTTACAAAAACGGCAATGAAATCGAGCTCACGCCGACGGAACACGAAATCGTGAAGTTCTTCATTACCCACGCCAATCGCGCTTTAAGTCGCGACGAGATTCTAAACGCCGTGTGGGGCGAAGAATTTTTAGGGGACAGTAAAATCGTGGATGTCAACATTCGTCGTCTGCGTTCGAAAGTGGAAGAAGACGCCGCCCACCCCGTCACCATCGAAACCGTATGGGGCGTGGGCTACCGCTGGAAAAACACGGCCGTCGACGCATGAAACATTCCATTCGAAAAACGGTGACGCGAAATTTCGTCGCCCTGATTCTTTTAACCGTGAGCCTCCTGGACCTGGCTTTGATTTTCGGCTTTCGCGAATACACGTACGGCGGGGTGAAATTTTACTTAAATCAACAATTAAACAGCGCCGTCTACACCTACGATCGTTACTTTAAAAGCCGCAGCATCGACGAACTTCTGAACAGCGACTACGATATGATCTTCAATCAATTCGGCGGCCAGGTGCAGATGATGGATAACGACGCCCAACTGGTCTACGATTCCATCGGCGCCATTAACGACCCTGTAAAAGATTATCCTGACGTCGCTCAGGCCCTTGCGGGAAAGGCCGGCTTTCGCATCGGCCCCGTGCCCTATTCCGACACGAAGGTACTGTCCGTCTCCCGCCCGATTTACTCCAACGACAACGACGTCATCGGCGTTTTGCGCTACTCCTCGTCATTGGCGCCGGCCATTCATTCGGTGTGGACGCTAATCCGCTACCTCATGATTTTAACGGCCTTTGTTATCGCCATCGCCGTGGTGGCGAGCCGCATGTTGGCGAAAAGCATTACAAGACCCATCGAAGAGATTCAGTCCACCGCCATTCAATTGGCCGACGGCCAGTACAAAAAGCATATCGTCATGAAGCGAGACGACGAATTAGGGCAATTGGCCCAATCCATTAACACGCTGGCCGCGGAAATCGTGCGAAAAGAACAGGTGAAAAACGACTTTATCTCCTCCATCTCCCACGAATTGCGCACGCCCCTTACCTCCATTAAAGGCTGGGCGGCGGTGCTCAAAGACACGGATCCGACGGAAACCGAGGTCATGAACGAGGGCTTCGATATTATCGAAAAAGAAACGGATCGTCTGTCGAAAATGGTGGAAGAGCTCTTGGATTTTTCCAGATACATTTCCGGCAGAATCACATTGAAAAAAGATCGCTTCGACATTACCTCCACCTGCCAAGATGTGTGGAAGCAAATGAAGCCCAGAGCATCGAAAGAGGACATTCACTTAGTTAACGAAATCAATGAAGAAGTGGTGCTTCTCACAGCCGATGAAGACCGGCTGCGGCAGGTGCTCATCAATCTCATCGACAACGCCATCAAATTCACCGATCCTGGCGGATGGGTGCTTTTTGAGGCACGGAAAAACTACCCAAATTACGAAATGATCATCTCCGACAACGGCGTAGGCATGGACGAAAACGAATTGGCTTTGGCCAAGGAAAAATTTTACAAGGGCAAACACTCCAATTCCCACTCGGGGCTCGGCCTGTCCATTGCCGATGAAATCGTGAAACTCCATAACGGCGTCATTCAAATCGTATCGGAAAAAAACGTGGGCACCACCATACGAATCATTATTCCTTTGGGAAGCGAGGTGGAGGCATGAAAAAACTAGTTCTCATCTTACTTCTGTTTTTAACGGCCTGCGGGCCCGTGAAAGGCGATTACCGAACCATCGAAAAACCCGCCATCAATCGCTCGCCCCTTCAGGGACGCTGGGTGGTGACGAAGATTCAGGCCCTCACCGATGAAAGCGTCGATCTACGACCCGTTATCGGATCCGATGCCATTTTCGCTCCCGACGGCGCCATCTTTAACGATCAACGCATCGATCATCCCACCTATGTCATTCGCAAAGGCAAGACTGACTATTTAATGAAAGTAGGGTATAATAAGGCAAAAGACGACGTGGGTATCGCCGGGGACAATCTGTTTATCATCGATATATATCAAGACGAAGAAAAACTGTTTACCGTCTACCGCGAAAAAGACGATGTGGCCTACATTGACATTTACGGCAATCTCTTGCAACTGGTCAAGACCAAAGGCACCCTGGACGAGCGTCAATTACAAAATCTCATGGAACAGGCCGACCCGAAAAGGACGTATTATTCTCGGGTGCCAGGCAAGTAGGAGGATCATATGTTATCGAAAATCTCTGAAAGTTTAAACGGAAACTTACAGTATATAGGCATCTTGGTATTGGCGGTGATTATCGCTTTGATTCTTACCTTCGTCATTAACATGATGGGCAAGCAAATGAAATTTATGCGCTACTTACCCGGCTTGGCCCTGGTGTTTATCGGTATGTTTTCACTGATTATGGTACTGAACCGCCTCTTCGAGCGATCCAGCTTGATCAATATATTTATCTCCGTCGTATGCATCACGGCGGGCATTTGCTCTCTGCTTTTCGCCCTCTGCATCGGTATTTACAACAAAGACCGCTATTCGGACAATCAAAAAGATACCGAGCGGCGCCGTAGAGAAAACTAAAGAGAAGAAAATGAATTTGTCGCCACGGCGGCAAATTTTTTTATGCTAAACGCTCTAAGATTTTTGCTATAATAAGGCAAATGGACAAAAGCATGGTGCCCATCGTAAAAATTCCTTTTGGCTTTAAAATTACGGTATAAAACAATTGTGCTAAAGGGGGATTTAGTATATATTATTGAGTATAGTGGGGAGGATGTATGAACGTCGGCGGAACGGGCGAGGCGATTGCGGCGAAGTTTTTAGAAAAACAGGGCCACGAAATTTTGGAGCGGAATTTTCGTTTTAAGCATGGTGAAATCGATATCATCAGTTTTATTAAAGGCGTTGTGGTTTTTACCGAAGTGAAGACCCGGACCAATGTCTCCTACGGCGACCCGAAGGATGCCGTAGATTTGTTTAAGCGCCGCCAGATCTATATGACCGCGGAGCACTACCTGGCGCACAGATCGCCTTTTTATCGGGAGGCTCGATTCGATGTCATCGAAGTGTTCTTGACGGAAAAACCGATGATTCATTACATAAAAAATGCCTTCGACGGAAATGACTTGGGGGAATAACATGTATGCGAGAGTGAAAACCTGCAGTTTAGAAGGATTAGACGGATTTGTCGTGGAAGTCGAATGCGATTTAAGTCGCGGGCTTCCGCGCTTTCTTATGGTGGGACTACCCGACGCACAAATTCGTGAATCCGGGGAAAGGGTTCATGCGGCCATTAAAAATATCGGCATGCCCTACCCACAACAGCGCATCACGGTGAATTTGTCTCCCGCCAATCGACGTAAAGACGGCTCGCAAATGGATTTAGCTGTGGCCGTATCCATTTTGGCCGCCGAAGGGTTTGGCGATCCAAAGGTGATCGACGATTACATATTTTTAGGGGAGCTTCAGTTAAACGGCGAAATCTCCGCCATTCGCGGCGCCCTTCCCATGGTGATTTCGCTGAGAGAATTGGGCTACAAAAAGTTCATCGTTCCCAAGGCCAATGAAAACGAAACGGCCATTGTTCGCGATGTAAGCATTTATCCCGCTTCCAATTTAAAAGAAGTGGTTTCCCTTCTCACCGGCGAATCCGCCATCGAAGAAGCCATTGTGGAAAACCCGATGAATCACATGAAGTCATTTGACGTGGACTTTGCCGATATTAAGGGCCAAAGTCAATTAAAGCGGGCCCTGGAAGTGGCGGCGGCAGGGGCCCATAATCTTTTAATGATCGGCCCGCCGGGCAGCGGAAAGAGCATGAGCGCCAAGCGGTTGCCCACGATTTTGCCCCGCATGGCCTTTGAAGAGGCCATCGAAGTGACAAAGATCTATTCCGTCTCCGGTCTTTTGACGGAAAATAGGCTGATGACGGAACGGCCCTTTCGCTCGCCCCACCATACGGCATCCGGCGTATCCTTAATCGGCGGCGGCCGCATCCCGAAGCCGGGCGAAATTTCCTTGGCCCATCGCGGCGTCTTGTTCCTCGATGAAATTCCGGAATTTCAATCCAGCGTGTTGGAAGTTCTGCGCCAACCCATGGAAGACGGGAAGATCCACGTGGCGCGGGCTACGGCAAGTTTGGAATTTCCGGCGGATTTTCAGCTTATCGCCTCCATGAACCCGTGTCCCTGCGGCTACTATCAAGACCCCAATCACGAATGCAGTTGCAGTATGCAGCAGATTCAAAAGTATTTGGGGAAGATTTCCCATCCCCTTTTGGATCGCATCGATTTGCAGGTGGAAGTGAAGCCCATTAGTTACGAAGACATGAAGGAAACGGTGAAAGGCGAAGATTCGAAAACGGTGCGGGAGCGGGTGGAACGGGCCCGCGGCTATCAAAAAGCGCGATTCGAGGGCACGGGGATTATGACCAATGCGGATATTCCCGATCGCGATGTGGAAAAATACTGTCAACTATCTGAAAGCTCGCAAAAGCTTTTGGATATGGCGTACAAAAAATATAAATTCAGCGGACGGTCCCTACATAAAGTGCTGAAGGTGGCTCGCACCATTGCCGATTTACGAGACGGCGGGCCCATTACGGATCAGGACGTTTTGGAAGCTGTGCGCTATAAATCTGTGGAGGGAAAATATTGGTCGGAATAAGAGAAGATTTACGCGCCCTATTCATCCAATTGTCCCTCGCCGGCATGCCCAACGCTGAAATGATGGAACTTTACGGCTACATGACCGAAGAGGAAGGGCAATTGTCCCTTTTTGAAGACGATCGGATTCCCGAAAAGTTAAAGACCCGCACGGAGATGTTTTTGAAGCGGGATTTGAGCAAGCGGAAAAAGGTGTTGGAAACCCAGTGCATTCAGACATTGGTGGTAGGCGACGATTTTTATCCGGAAAAGCTGGCCCTGACGCCGGATCCGCCCATGGTCATCTACGCTTTAGGCAATGTGGAATTAATGGCGAAGCCGGCTCTTTCAGTCGTTGGTGCGAGAAAACACACGGATTACGGCCAACGGGTCTGCAAAAAATTCGTCTCACAACTGGCATCATCGGGCCTCGTCATCATTAGCGGCTTGGCTCTCGGCATCGACAAGTTGGCTCATCAGGCCACGTTGGACGTCGGTGGTGAAACCATCGCCGTCCTAGGAAACGGCATCGGCGACTGTTATCCGAGGAGCAACCGCGCCTGTTACGAGGCCATTCAATCGACCGGGCTGATTTTAAGCGAGTACCCGCCCTATACATCGCCGCAGCCTTTTCGCTTCCCCGAGCGAAATCGCATCATCGCGGCATTAGGCGACGGGGTCTTGGTGGTGGAAGCCAAGGAAAAAAGCGGCTCATTGATTACCGCCCGTTTGGCGGCGGAATACGGCCGGGAGGTTTTTGCCGTGTGCGGCAATGTGGATTCTATATACAGTCAAGGCACCAATCGGCTGATTTTCGACGGGGCCTCCATCGCCCTTTCGCCGGAAGACATATTGAATCATCCCGTGTACCAGATAAAAAAGAAGGAAACTTCGGCGGATCTTTCTCAACTCTCTTTGGAAGAAAAAACATTGTATGATAGTATAAAGGACGGCAATCAAAACACAGAGGCTCTCATGGAGCAAATCGGTTGGAATATTACCGACGTGTTAAGCGTATTGACTATGCTGGAACTAAAAAATCTTATTACAGGTGTGGACAGCAACTGTATTGAAATACTATAACGCTGGAAAGGATATGGGATAAATTGGCAAGGAATCTGATTATCGTGGAGTCGCCCACAAAGGCTAAGACCATCCGCAAAATGGCGGGCAGCCATTATAAAGTCGTGGCCACAGTGGGGCATATTCGCGATTTGCCTAAGTCGAAGCTAGGCATCGATATAGAAGACAATTATCAACCGAAGTACATTAATATTCGGGGCAAGGGCCCGGTCATTAAAGAGCTGAAGGCGGAAGCGAAAAAAGCAAATAAAGTCCTTCTCGCAACTGACCCGGATAGGGAAGGGGAAGCTATTAGTTGGCACTTGACCCACATTTTGGACATGGACCCCAAGGACAATGTACGGATTTCATTTAACGAAATTACGAAAAATGCCGTAAAAAACGGGATTAAGAATCCCAGGCCCATTAATATGGAGCTGGTGGATGCCCAACAGGCGCGGCGGATTTTGGACCGCCTTGTGGGCTATAAAATCAGCCCCCTTTTGTGGAAGAAGGTCAAGTCCGGACTCAGCGCCGGGCGGGTGCAGTCGGTGGTTTTGAAGATTATTTGCGATCGTGAAGAAGAGATCAACGAATTTGAACCTTCGGAATACTGGACCATCGTTGCCAAAGCCCTGAAAAACCGAAAAACCTTCGAGGCGAAGTATTTCGGCACGCTCGTCGACGGGGAAGTTCAATCGGTGACACTAAATACCAAAGCCGATGTGGATGCCGTGATGAAGCGCATGGACGCGAAGGAATTGGTGGTCTCAGACATTCAAAAGGGATCGAGAAAGCGCCGCACCTCGGCGCCCTTTACCACCTCCACCATGCAACAGGAGGCAAACAAGCGCCTGAATTTCACCACCCGAAAGACCATGCAGGTGGCGCAAAAGCTTTACGAAGGGATCACCATCCCCGGGGAAGGCTCCGTGGGTTTGATTACTTACATGCGTACCGACTCCACGCGGATTTCCGAACAGGCCGTGGCTCAAACGAAGGCCCACATTTTAAAGGCCTATGGTGAAAAGTACAGCGCGCCCTCGACTTGGTCGAAGAAAAAAGAAAACACACAGGATGCCCACGAGTGTATTCGCCCGGCGGATGTGAACCGAACGCCCTTGAGTTTAAAAGACAGCCTGGGCCGCGACGAGTTTCGCCTCTATCAATTGATCTGGTCTCGTTTTGTGGCATCGCAAATGACGGCGGCTCTTTACGATACGCAAAAAGTGAAGCTTTCGAGCCGCACGGAAATGTTCCAAGTCAACGGCAATACCCTGGTCTTCGATGGTTTCTTAAGAGTCTTCCCCTCGAAGGAGCAAAAGGACAAGGAAATTCCCGCCTTTGAAGTGGGGGAACATTTAAAAGTTAAGGAGATTTTGCCGGAACAACACTTTACTCAGCCGCCGGCCCGTTACAATGAAGCCTCTCTGATTAAACTTTTGGAAGAGCTGGGCATCGGTCGACCCAGTACCTATGCGCCGATTATTAACACCTTGCTTTCCCGCTACTATGTGGTTAGCGAGGAGCGGCGCTTTGTGCCCACGGAGCTCGGTGAAACGGTAAATGATCTCTTGACGGATTACTTTCCCTCCTTCGTCGACGAAGATTTCACGGCGAAAATGGAACACAGTTTGGATGCCGTGGCCGACGGGGAGCTTGCCTGGCAAAAGGCCGTGGATCCCGTCTATAAGCAATTGGCCCAATACCTGGAGCGGGCAGAAAAAGAAATCGAGAAAGTCGAAATTCGCGACGAGCCCACCGATGTTATCTGCGAAAAATGCGGACGCAACATGGTGATCAAAATGGGACGCTACGGCAAATTCCTCGCTTGTCCCGGTTTTCCCGAATGCCGCAACACCAAAGCCTTGGTTGAAAAAATCGGCGTCAAGTGTCCGAAGTGCGGCGAAGGCGAAATCGTCATTAAAAGGAGCAAACGGGGACGGAAATTTTTCGGCTGCGACAAGTATCCCGATTGCGATTTCGTTTCGTGGGATGAGCCCATCGACGAGCGTTGCCCGAAATGCGGCGACATTTTGACGAAAAAGGCGACAAAGCGAGGCACGCGCATCCAGTGCCATAATCCGGATTGCGATTACACGCGCACGGATGTGGACAAATCGAAAGAATCCCAGTAAAGACGGGCAGCTCATGGCCCGCAGTATTTGGAGGCAGTGATGGATAAGAAATTTCCCTTTTCCACAACGAAAGACAAAGCCCCTCGAAAGAGTCAGGATACTGTTTCGACGGGCCTTGTCAGTGCCGTCCGATTAAGCGAAACAATTTTAAACGATGCCGCCGAAGCGCGCTGTTCCGACGTGCATATTGAACCTGCCGGTGAAGACTGGCGTGTTCGTATGCGGCGAAACGGCACGCTTTTTTTGTACGGCACCTATCCGAAGCAGTTGTATTCGGAATTTGTGACGCGGATAAAATTTCTCTCGTCAATGGATATCGGCGAAAAAAGAAAGCCGCAAGACGGACGCTTTACTTTTCAATACGACGGTCGCGACGTGGATGTGCGGGCTTCGGCCATTCCCGTGAAAGGCGAGGAAAAGCTGGTCCTTCGCTTATTGGACCGAAGGGGCTTAAACTATACGCCGGAAGGCATCGGCCTGGACGGTGAAAATTTGGCTTTAGTGGAAAAATTATTGCGTCAGCCCTTGGGCTTGGTGTTGATCTGCGGCCCCACGGGCTCGGGGAAGACCTCCACCCTCTATACATTTATTCAACTCTTAAACAGCGTGGAGCGCAACATTCTCACCATTGAAGACCCTGTGGAATTTGCCATCGACGGGATCAATCAAATGCAGGTGAATCCCAAGGCGAACATTACCTTTTCGACGGGGCTTGAAGCCATGTTACGCCAGGATCCGGAAGTCATGATGGTGGGGGAAATACGATCCATGGAAACGGCGGAGATCGCCTTAAGGTCTTCCATAACCGGGCACTTGATTTTTTCCACCCTACATACCACAGACTCGCCTTCGGCTATGATTCGTCTCATGGACATGGGCATCGAGCCCTACATGTTGTCGGCGGGCATCATCGGCGTGATCTCTCAACGCCTTGTGCGAAAGCTTTGCGATCACTGCAAGAAAGAAGTTGCCCGAAAAGACGATTACTTCCATATCGACGGCCCCACCTATGAAGCGGTGGGCTGTGAACATTGCTACGATGGCTATACCGGTCGAGAAGCTGTGTTTGAAATTATGGTCATGGACGAGAGAATGCGGAATTTAATTAAGCCGGGCGTCAGTTTGGATGCCTTGCGGGCTGCGGCCGCGGCCTCGGGGATGATTCCTTTAAGGGATGCCCTGCGAGAGAAGATTCTTGCGGGTACCATTAGCCTCGAGGAAGGTTATCGCACCATTATGACCCTGTAGGTGAGCCATGAAATTTAAATATAAAATTATTGACGGGGATTCAAACCTGCTGACGAACGAAATGGAGGCCGAAAATTTACAGACGGCGCGGGAAAAGCTTCATCAGGCAGGCTATCGCATTGTCTCCCTGGAACGGGCAGGCGGTAAGATTCAGTTAATTAAGCCCCGATCCACAATTCCGAAAGGGCAATTGGCCCTTCTGTTTTCCCAACTGGCCCTAATGTCTTCAGGCGGTTTGGATTTGGTTACGGTCATGGAATTAATGGCGCAGGAGTCCAAAGGGCTCCGGAAGAAAAAGCTGGATTTCATCGTGGAATCCGTGAGACAGGGGAAGCTACTATCCGAGGCATTTGATGAAGCCGACTGTTTTCCTCAATTTGTTCCGGGCATGATCAAAAGCGGCGAGTCGGCGGGCACCTTAGGCGACATCTTCCATCAATTGGCGGTTTTTTTCGACGAGGAACAACAAATGCACAGAAATCTTGCCAATGCCCTGGCCTATCCAATTATCCTCATGATTACGTCTCTTTTTGTCTTGCAGGTGGTGCTCCACTCGGTGCTTCCTGTATTTACTGACGTCTTCGAGTCCCAACAAGTGCCCCTACCCCTCATGACTCGCATGCTCATGGCCATTGCCGATCACGTCAATCGTTTCGGCATGATCTATCTTGCGGCGCTGCTTATCCTAGTTTTGGTGATTCTGCTTTTAAAGAATCATCCGAAAACCGCCGAAGGTTTTTATCGCCGGTGGTATCATCTGCCCATTGGTGCGCCATTTTACCGTGACCCCTTTGAGTTGAGGCAACTGAGAACCATGAAGATGCAAATGGACAATGGGGTGGATCTGTTGCGGATTATGGAGAATTTAAACGAAGGGGCGGAAAATCCCTATATTAAGAGAAAAGCGTCGGAGATGATTCAGGGCCTCATGAAAGGCGAGGCGTTGTCTGCGGCCATGGAGGAAAGCGAGCTATTTAAGGCGCAGAACTGCTCCTTCGTCGCCTTAGGTGAAGCCTCTTCCGCCGTAAGCGAGATGCTTGCCGTGGCCATTCACTTGGAGGAGGGGCGCCAAAAAAATCGTGCCGAGCGCATCAGCATCTATATGGAACCGGCCTTGATTGTTCTCATGGCCGTCGTCGTCGGATTTATTATTTTTTCCATCGCCATTCCCATGTTTGACATGGTAAACAGTTTTTAGGAGGAAATTATGAAAAAGAAAAAGGGATTTACCCTCATCGAGCTTATTATCGTCATCGCTATTTTAGCGCTCCTTATCGCCATTGCCATTCCGCGGTATCAACGGTCCAATTTAAGTGCTCAAGCCACGGCCCATAATGCCAATGTGCGGGTGATAAAAAATGCGGCCATTCTTTATTCGATGGATCATCCTGATGAAACGACCATCGATATGGGAAAGATCAAGCCCTATCTGGAATCCGAAGAAGTCCCGAAGCCGGCGAAGGCATTAAAGGTACCTAATTTCACCGTAACGATGGACAAAGGAAATGTTATCGTCTCACCCGGCATGGTAAAAATAGATAAAGATAATAACTTGGTGCCTGATACGGCGAAGTCCGATCAAGCGAAACAAAAATGATACTGATCTATTCGGCCGCCTTTTTTCTCGCCGCTTCCATTGTCTCCTTTTTCAATCTTTACGATGACAGGCGCCGGCGCGGCGAAAATTGGATCAAGGGAAGAAGCCGCTGCGAATCCTGCGGCTGCAGTATTCCCTGGCCCTATTTAATTCCCGTCATCGGCTTCGGTCTCTGTCGGGGAAGATGTACTTGCGGTGAAAAAATTTCCCAATTCCATCCGCTGAGCGAGGGGATCGGGGGTGCACTCGCTGTCTTTTGCTTACACTACATGGGGGTGGCGACAAATTCTATATCGTTTGTCGTCGCCCTATTTGCCATGTACCTTTTGGCGCTGGAAGACATTCGCCATCGGGATGTGTTTACAAAAGACCTCGTCGCCTGCGGCATGATTTTTGTTTCGGTTCTGATTTTCAACGGATCCTTTCACCCCTTAAGCGGCGCATTTATGCTTTGCCTCATAGGTGCCCTTTATTTACTTTTTCCCAAGGCGGTGGGGGAGGGGGACATCTATTACGCCGCCATGCTCGCTTCGGGCATCCACGGAATTTGGAGAAGCTATTTATTTTTTACCACAAGCTTCGTTTCGGCTGCCCTCATCGGCGGCGGACTCTATTTTTTAAATATCTGCAGGCAAAAGGCCGTGCCCATGTTTCCCTTTTTCCTATGGGCTTTTTTACTTGTCGTACTGTTGTTGTAAAGAAAAAACTTTAAATTACATAAAAATTACGCATTCGTGGGATATAATGCCGTTAGGAGGGCGAAATGAAATTATTTAATAAGCGCGAAACGATAATTTACTTCGAAGATCGACGCTGCTATATAGCAAATTTAGACGAAAACAAAACAATAAGCGAGCTTCATTCTTTTGACATTCCGATGAATGTCGTAAGCAATGGCGAGATTTTAGACAGTGCACAATTACATTATCTCTTAAAAAAGACCTTGGAAGAAAATGAGCTGACCAAGAGCCACGCTTTGTTTGTCATTAATTCCGATTTGGCAGTTAATCGCACCATGCACGTGCCGTCGATGACGGATAAGGAAAGGGCGTCGCTGATCGAGAACGAATGCCCGTCTCTTTTTCCTCAGGATTTAGAGGAATACACCTTGGACTCGGTGGATTTAAAAACCGACGATGACATTCATCATTTATTGATTACCATATGTCCCGACGAAATCCTTGACGGCTACAGAGATTTGGCGAAAAAATGCGAAATCAAGTTTCGCGGCGTAATTCCCTTTTCCACCCTTTGTTTGGAATATGCCCATTGGATGGGTGGTGCAAGGGTGAATTTCGTCGGCACCGGCCATTTGGGCTTTTACTACGGCCATGAAAATCGCTTCTTTGACCGCACGGAGATTAACGATTCCGTCTTGGATTTCATGAACAGAAATGAGCTGGAAGCGGAAGATGTCCTGCGGATCAACGACGATCATTTTGACGAGCGCATGAGCGATGTGGATCCCGCCACCATCAAAAGAGAGATGCAATCGGCCTATTACGAAGCCTTGGGCCATGTCGAACACATGGGTGGCGATTTCGCTCTGGACGACAGGCAATTAATCGCAGGTTCCTTTGTAGAAAGCGGCCTTTTCGCCGCATTGATGGACGAAGAAGTCTATAAGCCCCTGGCTTTAAAAGATCTTTTCGCCGTCGTGGCGGAACATGGCGATGTCACCGCCCTGTTTACGAAAGGCAATCGCACCGTCGGTATCGACAAAAATTATTATCTGCCCATTGCAGCTGTTGTGGCGGCCTTTGCCATTCTCATCGGCTCCTTTGTCTACGGTGAAAAAATAAAACAACAAAACCGCGATCTCATCGTCAAGACCCACGAACAGGAAATGGCGCAAGAGGACTCGAATACCTCCGATGACAGCAGTGGGGCACAAGTGAGCGCCGACATTGCCAATGCCATTACGAAAGTGAAATCTTCGGCCCCCGACACCTTGACGGTAACGGGAATAGACTACCAAGGAGGCACCTTATCCATTCGCGGGGAAACGAAAGATGCCGAAGTGGTAAAGACCTGGTGCAGTCAATTGGAAGATGTATTGAATGTGAAAGTTGAAGAAGAGCCCACGGCAACGGTGGCCGATGTGGTTTATTTCCAATTAACGGCCCACTTAACCGGCGAGGATACAAGCGACGATGCGTCCGCATCCGGCGAAACCGAAGGGGCTAATAATGCTGCGGAAAGCGGCAACGCGGCCAACAGCACCGCCGGCAACGGCGCCAGCATATAGGAGTCATTCATGAAAGTTTACAAGGATGTAGGAAAACTGTCCAACGAAGAATTAGATGCATTGATCCTTTCTAAAATAAAATCGAAGCGAAAAGAAGTCCTGGGCGCCTCTTCCATCGGCGAAGACACGGCCATGCTGGACTTCGGCGGAGATTTAATCGTCTTAAGCAGCGATCCCATTACCGGTGCGGCGGAAAACTTAGGTGCACTGGCCATTCATATCAGCGTCAACGATGTGGCCACGAAATCCGCTGATGCCGTAGGGGTTCTGCTCACCTTACTCCTTCCCGTCAACACCACGTCGGAAGACATTGAAACCATTATGGCCGATGCGCAAAAGGCCGCCGATGCGGTCAATATGGATATTATTGGCGGCCACACGGAGATTACCGACACGGTGTCAAAACCCATTATGATTTCCACCGTCGTCGGGCGCGTCAGCAAAGACAAAGTGCCCGATCCGTCGAAAGTGCGTATCGGCGATGTGGTAGCCATGAGCAAGTATGCCGGGCTGGAAGGCACGGCGATCCTCACCACGGATTGTGCCGACGCCCTGAAAGACATCGGTGAGGCGCTGCTTCGAGAAGGGCAGGCGCTGGTGGATCAACTCAGTGTTCAGGCGGAAGGCGAAGTGGCAGCGGATTTTTCCATTCGTGCCATGCACGATGTCACTGAAGGCGGGGTAGAAGGTGCGATTTGGGAAATGGCACAGGCCCTGAAGGTGGGCATGGCCATCGACAAAGAGGCGATTCCCGTATTAGAATCCACAAAAGCCGTGGCAAAAAAGGCCGAAGTGGATTTGTACCGGCTTATTTCCAGCGGATCCATGCTGGTTGTCTTAGCCAAAGACGACTTTGAAGCCATGGAAAAGAAATTGCATGATCGAGGCATTTTATTTACGAAAATCGGCGAAGTCACGGAAGGTGACAGAGTGGTTTATAAAAACAGCCGCGGAGGCGAAGAAGAAATTGCCGCACCCGGGCCCGATGCCCTTTACGGCGCCTTGGTAAAATTACAGTAAAATTACAAAGACGCTGGAGCGTTTGACTTTTAAGAGGTCGGGAACCATAATATTAGTGACAAAGTGTTACCAATTTGAAGGAGGTTCCCTTGAAACGTTTATTACAAAGTTTCGCCCTATGCTTTTCATTCCTTTTCATACTTACAGGTTATTCGGAAGCGGCCGGCGCGACGATGCGCGTAAAAACCAACGGAAGCAATCGAAATGTCAGTGTCGCCAATGTAAAAGTAAATGGCTTTGACTTATACAGTGACTATAAACCCTATGTGGACAACGGCCGCACCTTCGTTCCCATTCGAGAACTCACGGAGCTTATGGGCGCCAATGTCACTTGGAATCAAAAGACCCAATCGGTAAGCATCTCCATGATGGACAAAGACGTGAAGCTGAAGATTAACAGCTCCGTCGTCTACGTGAACGGAAAGAAAATGCGAATCGACGCGGCCTCCGTTCCCAGATTGACGCAATACGTGGCTCAAAACAACGACAGCAAGACCATGGTACCTCTTCGTTTCCTGTCGGAGTCCTTGGGTTTCAGTGTGAAATGGGAACAAGATAAAAGGCTGGCCATGATCGACAACGGCCTGGCACGGGCACCGCAGCCCTTGGAAAAGGCAAAGCCTGTTCAAGAGGCGAAGAAGCCTGCGGAAAAAACGAAAGCGCCCATGCCTTCGCCGAAAGTCAATGAAGCGAAGCCGCAGCCCATGGAGCCGGGTCAAAAGAAAAACCTGACCATCGTTTTAGACCCTGGTCACGGCGGTAAAGATTCCGGTGCCGTCGCCGAAGATAAAACCACGGAAAAATCACTGACACTTCGCTTGGCACCCAGAGTAGAAGCCATGCTTAGGGCGAAAGGTTATAATGTCATTATGACCCGCACCACCGATGAATTTATCGCATTAAGTGAGCGGGCGGACATTGCCAATCGTAACAATGCGGATCTGTTCGTGAGCATGCATTTTAACTCTGCAGGCGGCCCTTCGGCCTACGGTATCGAAGTGCTTTATGCATCGGAAAATGATGTCGCGCTGAAAAAAGATTGCGGCGATCAAACGAAACTGGCTAGAGAAATTTTAAACGCCGTGCTGAAGGAAACCGGTGCAAACAGTCGCGGCATTAAAAATCGTCCCGAACTGGCCGTGCTTCGTCGCACGAATATGACAGCCTGCTTAATCGAAGGCGGTTTTATGTCCAATCCCGACGAGCTCGAACAAATAAAAAGCGACAGCTATTTGGACAAATTGGCCAATGGCATCGTCAAGGGAATCGAAAACTACAATCGCAAATACATGTAAGGAAGGCGGGAGCCTTCCTTTTTTAAAGGAGAACGCATGAACATCATCCTATCCACAGACAACGCACACAAGCTAAAAGAAATCCGCGAATTGGTCGACGGGAAGTTTCGCGTTTTAACAAAGACCGAGGCCGGGTACGGCGACATTCATCCCGTGGAAGACGGCGATACCCTTCAAGCCAATGCCATGAAAAAAATTGAGTCCTTGGAAGGTGAAATCGTCATTGGCGACGACACGGGCCTATTCGTGAGCGCTCTTCAAGGGCGCCCCGGCGTCTATTCCGCCCGCTACGCCGGTGAAGAGGGAAATGACGAAAAAAATCGCGAGAAACTCTTGCGGGAAATGGAAGGAAAAATCGATCGCAGCGCTTATTTTAAAACCGTTATCGCCGTAAAAAGAGGCGATGAAATCTATACGGTGGAAGGAATCTGTCCGGGACATATCACCGAGTCGCCTCGAGGCGAGGGCGGATTCGGCTACGATCCCCTCTTTATTCCCGAAGGTTACGACAAAACCTTCGCAGAAATGGCCGATGCCGAGAAGAATGCCGTCAGTCACCGCGGTCGGGCTTTGCGGGCATTTGTCGAAACCTTAAAAAGCTAAAAAACATTTGACATGGGTATTAAATGATGTTAATATGTATCCATCGTCAAATTTTGTGGTGGGTATGGCCTAGTCGGTTAAGGCGCCAGATTGTGGTCCTGGAGATCGTGGGTTCGATTCCCACTATCCACCCCATAATCCTTCGGGATTTCAACTCGCTTTGCGAGTATGCGGGAATGGCGGAATTGGCAGACGCGCTAGACTTAGGATCTAGTGTCAACGACGTGGGGGTTCAAGTCCTCTTTCCCGCACCATCCCTATTCCCATTGGATAAGATTTCCGGATTAATCATCCGCATCTTAATCTGTATAGAGGAATGACGATAAACGATACTTTCTATGAACATGGAGAGTATCGTTTTTTGTTTTTCGGGGGAGAAGTCCTCGATGGAAGAATGGCTGTTGAGGAAGTCCTCAATTTGCTTTCTTAGAACTTTATCTTGATCTTCATAAGAAATGATCTTTTCCATGTCGCTTAATAAAGCGGCTTTTTTATTTTCAAGGTCTTTTAGCTTCTCGTACATTGCCGGGGTAGAAGCACCGTTGGCGATGGCATCGACGATACGGTTAATTTGGTTTGTCGTTGTGAGCAATTCGGCGTTATAGTCTACCTTGTTCTTATTGGCGTCGCTGTCTCTGTAAATTCGGCTGTATTGTTCGATGGCTTCGGCCACGATCTTTTTGTTATGTTCGGTGAAAATGGCCCGATCAAAGCGTTTTTTCACCGCCGTTTCGATCTTGTCGGCATTTACGGAAGAACAGTAATCAGTCTTCCTGTTCGATGTGCAGCGGTAGTAGTAGTATTCACGCCCCGTGGATGACCGTCTCATGCATCCGGACATTTTCTCGCCGCAAGAATCGCATACGAGAATCCCGGACAATATATACGTTCTTTTCGCTTTAAGGCCTCCGCCAACGTGTTTGTTTTTTTCTCTTCTCATTTGTACAATCTCCCATGCATCCTTAGAAATAATTGACGGTATCTTTCCTTCCAGTACGATCATATCTTTTCGATCACGTTCAGCATGATTGTTTCTTTTCTTCGCAAAGCCGTCGTAATCCTCCCGGCGATAAACATAGTTGCCAATGTATTTTTCGTTGCGTAAGATCTCATAGAGTGAGTTTCTTCCGAAAGGGCGTCCTTTTTTCGTCTTATAACCATCATGGTTTAGTTTCTTTATAATGTCGTTATAAGAGTGCCCGTTTCCGTACATCTCGAAGATGATTCGAATGGCCCGTGCTTCCCATTCGTTGATGATGTAATCCCCGGCATGGTCAATATCATAACCTAATGGGGGAGTACCGCCGTTGAATTTTCCTTTGTAGGCATTTTCGCTCATTCCCTTTTTAACTTCACGGGAAAGGTTCCTGGAGTAATATTCACTCATGCCTTCTAGCACAGATTCCAATATAAGGCTCTCAGGGCTATCGTCCAGGTTTTCAAGCACAGATAGGACTCGTACCCCGTTTTCTTTCAATCGGCGCTTGTAAATGGCGCTGTCGTACTTAGAACGTGTAAAGCGATCCAGCTTATGGACGACAACGTAATCAAAAGCGTGCGCGTCGCTTGCATCAATCATGGATTGGAATTCCGGACGTTCATCAGACGTGCCGGAAATACCCTCATCTTTGTATTTGTGTATAAGTAAAATGTCGTTACGGTAGCAGTAATCCTCGATAGCCCTAAATTGAGCATCGATCGATTCTTCCCGCTGCATATCCGTCGAATATCTGGCGTATGCCACGGCTTTCTTCATCATTGCCTCCTACTTGAGGCCATGGTATAATATAACCATCTGCGGGCTTACCATAGCCTGATCTACGACCCCTGTTCTCATGCCCGAGAGCGGGGGTTTTGTTATTTAATCTTCATCTGCGTAGTCGCCACTATCGTCCGGCCATTCTACTTCATCAAAAAGCCCCATATCGTTTAGCTTGTCTTCCTCTTCTTGAACCATGCTGTAACAATCTTCAAATCGACGATCTTGTTTTTCATAGTTAGCATACGAATCCATGTGTATCAATTGGAAGCCCTCGTCATTGACGACTGATCGATCCTTACCGTATACATAAAACGCATGGCAAAACGTCATGTAATCAAAGTAGGCCTTTTTAAGGGCGTCGATGGATTCCGTATTCAGCTGAATAGCCTTTTCAAATTCTTCAGATTGAATTTCCTCGGTGTATTCCTCTGCGCTCTCTAGCATGTTGAAAAAGATTTGGTGCATACTTCCGCCGCTATCGTCCTCAAAATCAATTCCGTTCGTATTTATCGGACGTTCAAGCATGGCATAGTACTCTTCCGTTGCTTGATTAATGTAGGATTTCATGTAGATATAGGATTGAGCATCTTTCTTCAGCTTGGCTTCATGGCCGATCTCGCATCCGGTTAGAGCGAATAAAGAAAGAAGAATCACTAGGGTATAGACCATGCGCCTAATTGTTTTATTCATACATACCTCCATTTACAAGCCCTCGAATGTTTGTTCTGTTCCGCTTAAAAAAATTTAAAAGAATGGCTTCATCAATTCCTGACAATGCGCTGATTTGCTTTATGTTTAGGTGTTCAATTTCCCCTCGGTCGAATGACAGCAGCTTTAATGCACACGCAAAGTCATCGGCTTCATTTTCATACCTATTTACAACTTGTGATGTGTTGTTCAGAAGAAAGATTGCATTGTCGTCATGACCGCAAACAATATGTCCAATCTCATGCAGACAAGTAAAATCTTGTTCATTTTTGCTATAGAGATCATTTATATAAATGACCGGCATTCTATATTTCTTCAAAGTAAACCCTTTGAGCTGGCATGGCATCTTTTTGCGTACGATTACATAGTCTTTATATTCGGCAATAAGAAGCGGATCAGCCGAACCGCACTCTCTAAATATTTTATTTGCCTTTTTTAAAGCTATTCCCATGGCACGCTCACTTAAATTTTTTAGGCGTAAACTTTTCTTTAGATTTAATCTTCGCCAATGTTAGAGTGTTTTCGATTTGATCTAAAATAAATTCCTTTACTTCATCAGTGATTTCTTCGCCGTCAAGGGACATTCTCAAAGATCCGTTTTCCAGGCTCTGTTTCATTTCTTCAACATTGCGAGCAATGTCTCTTTCGTTGGTGCGCGTTAACATTGGATTTGAAGAGCGCCCAATAAGATAATCAGCGCTCACGTTGAGTTGCTTTGCGATTTCTCTTAATTCGTCATCTCTGACGGCCCTATCGCCTTTTTCAATACGGCTCATAACACTTTTATTGATATTCGCCATCTTAGCTAGGTCTGCCTGGAAAATTCCTTTGCTTTCTCTAGCGTCACGTATTCTGTGACCAGTACACATAAATCTACACCTCCACGAAATAAAACCTTACTTGTTGTTTTTCGGAGTAAATTTACCCTTGACCTTGATTTCCGCAATAATTAAAGTATTCTCCAATTGGTCAAGTATGAATTCTTTTACTTCTTCGCTAATTTCTTCTCCATCCAAAGTTATTCGTAGCATCTCGCTTTCTAGCTTGTTGCGAATATCCCTAAATTCAGAAGCTACATCGATCTCGTTGCTGGTTTTCAATCGTGTCGTATTACTTCCTCCCAATAGGTAATCAACAGATACGTCATATAGATCCGCTAAAAATACAAGGGTTTTAGCATTTGGTATCGTCTTTCCTTGTTCATAGAATCCATAGGCACTTGTAGATATGCCTAGCTTTATAGCGATGTCTTCCTGTGAAAATCTATTTAAGCGTCGGAGTTCTCTCATTCTGTTAGGTAGCTTCATAGTCGACCACCCCTCGACGTTCTTAGAGACATCTGTTTCATCCTTACGGTTGAGTGACGGGTTCGAAGATCTTCCTTGAAGATAGTCGATAGTGACGCCATAGAAATCTGCGAATAGTGACATTGTGGCGAGGTCCGGTGTCCGAGTCCCCTGTTCATAGTTCCCTAAAGTTGATCTCGAAAACCCGAGCGTATCTGCGACGGCTTGTTGAGATAAGTCTTCCTTGGCTCGTAGTTTTTTAAGAGTATACGGTAATCCAGATGCCATTATAACCCCCTAAAATTTTAGCCTCGCCTCTATAACCTTCCCAATAATTTGTACGGGAAGGTTTTTTATATCATTATTAGTGTAAAAGTGCGGAGGATATACCGTCGGGTTAAACGCAATAAGCGTTATACCATCAGGTCCTTTCTGAACCTTTTTAAACGTAGCCTCATCGCCGTTTATAAGCACAATAGCAAGTTCTCCGTTATTAACGTCATTTTGTTTCTTCACGATCACTACGTCGCCTTCGGAGATCCGCGGCTCCATGCTTGATCCTTTTACACGTAGACCATAAAAAACGCCATGATTTTCCCATTTTTTTGGGAGTTCTTCCCATTCGATAATATCTTCCATGGCAATAAGTGGATTCCCGGCAGAAACAGATCCAAATACTGGTACTTTAAAAGAATTTTTTTCGCCGTCAGAAATAATCGACTCGACAGTCGTTTCGAGAGCGGTTGCTATGTCGTTCAGTGTTTCAAGGCTGGGGTTATAACGCCCCCTTTCGACGTCGGCAAAATATGTTCTTGATATCTTGGCCCTTTTTGCCGTTTCGGCCTGCGTTAGTTTTAGATTGTTTCTAATCGTTTTAATTCGTTGGCCTATCACATTCGTCACAGGGCACCTCCTAAAAGTACGGTCATACCGTCCTTGTGGGTATATTATACCCCAACATTCTTCAAAATGTCGGAAATACTTTGAAAAAGTGCTTGACGATGTGACGGTTATACACTACAATGTAATTAAGTTTGAAAGGGGGGATAGAATGACATTGGGAGAAGCTATAAAAGAAAAACGCATTCAAAAGGGAATGACGCAACTCGAATTGTCGCAGGAAATTGACGTTTCAAGGACATTTCTTGGAGATTTAGAATGCGACAGATATACGCCGAGTTATAAAACACTTAAAAAATTAGCGTTAACACTAGATTTGGACGTAAATTTTTTATTAAGAAATGACGGAAATACAATTCATGATTAAACGCAAGCGGTGTCGAAAGTGAGAGTGAAATCATGCAAGTTGAAGTAATCAACGCCGGATTGATTGATTCGGACGCGTTCAAAGGCTTTATTCGGTTGATCGGGATTGAATTCGAAAACTGGAAGGAGAAAAGAAATGAGACGGAAGAAGAGACTGATTTGTAGGAGCTTCTACTATAACGATCCGGAAGCGGTCGCTAATCGAATCGCACTTATAGCCGCCATATTAGTAATCACGTTTCTTGCTGGCATGGCCGCTGGAAGTAAAGCGGACGTTTATGCAGATAGCGTGAGTATGCAACCCGTTAAAAAAGCAGAATGGGCTGTGGAATATAGCAAAGAAAATGGAGAATATCCATTCCAATAAAAAAGCCCCACGACAAGGCAACTGTCATGGGACTGCGAAATGTAACACCATCATTATACCACATACCACAAAAGGAGATCAAAGATGGATTTAACCAGAATAACAACTCAATTGCACGGATGTGCAGCAGATATCAACCGTTGCATGGAAAAGATCGAATCTGGAAAGAAGGCTGAAGCAACACTTCCGGATTTAATAAACAAACAAGCAACACTAATATTGAGTCTTAAATACGTGACAGACATGGAGTCCGACAATCCGATGCCATTCGACGAATTCGTTGAGAACATCCGTGAAACGCTGAAAAGGGGAGTATAAAAATGACTGAATTACAAGCCGTTGAACAACAAGCACCAGAGCAAAACGAAGCGTGGAAAATTCGCTCACTTGAAGATGCAGATTGGGCAATTAGAACAATCCGAGATGCAGAAAAGAACAGAGACCAAAAACTCGAATACATCAAGCGTGAAAAAGAACGCTTGAAAGCCTTCGAGGACAAAGTGAAAAAAGACGAAATCGAAGAGACAGCCTTTCTTCGAACTTGCCTATCCGATTATATCGCCGAACAAAAGGAAGAAAATCCGAAATTCAAACTTCAAACGCTGAACGGATCCGCCAGCGTACGGACAACAAAGAGATGGACGTACGACGACGATGCCGTAATGGCGTCACTAAAGAAAGATGATGACTTGAAGTCTTATATCCGGATCAAGGAAGAGATTAACAAGGCACAGATGAAGAAGGATTTTGTCGTCACCGGATCAGGAGCCGTGGCAACAAAGGATGGCGAGGTAATTGACGGAATCACCGTAACATTGGAAAAATCCCTGTCGCTGAAATACACAGATTGATAGGGGTACTACATGTACCCCTCTAAAACCTTGAAAGGTGGCTATTATGTGGAACATCAGACCATTACGAGCCGATGAGATAGAGGTTCGGGCTCAAATAGTAAATGCTAACGGATTTTCAGTCCTTCTGTATAAAAACGCAAGGGCTGATATGAATGTCTTAGATGAGACGTTCGGGCCTTCCAACTGGCAACGTCGCCATTTAGTTGTCAAAAATAACTTATTCTGTTCCGTCCTAATTTGGGACGACGAAAAGAAAGAATGGATTGAGAAACAGGATGTAGGAAAGCCCTCCAATGCAGAGGCAGAGAAGGGCGAGGCTTCCGACTCCTTTAAGCGGGCATGTACCAACATCGGCATCGGCAGGGAACTATACACGGCACCCTTTATATGGATTAGATCCTTGAAAGACGAAATTGATTCCAGCAGCGGGAAACCCAGACTAAGTTACAAGGTTAAGATCCATGTTCACAGAATAGAGTATTCAGAAAAGAAGATTTCGTTCTTACAACTTGCAGATGAGGCCGGAAACATTCGGTTTACCTATCCACAAGGCAGTGGAGGAAATGCTCCACAAGAGCCTCAAACGCAAAATCAAGGGCAGCACAACACAAAGCAAGGGCAACAGCGTGAAGGCGTCTTAAGTGAGATCGTAGACTTTGTAAATGCAAAAAAAATCCCACCGCAAGCCGTTAGCGAGATGGTTCACCAAAAATTTAAAAAACAATCGACGGATGCGCTTAATGTTGGAGAACTGAAGGCATTGTTAAACGCCTTGAGACAAGCCTACGGAAGTAGGTGAGTCTGTCGAAAAAAGAATCATCTTTCCTAAAGAAGAGCACGTTTCTAAATTAAGATCACTAATCATTGAATATAAAGAGGAGAATCATGACACAAAACATTAATCAGACTATGAACGATTATCCAGAAGATGAATTCAAACCAATGGCATCCGCTTTTTCTATCCTTCCGGATGCCATTGTAAACGACGAAAGGCTATCTGATGGAGAGATCATTCTATTCGCAAGATTAATGTCGCTCGTCAAAAAAGAAGGCTATTGTTGGGCCACGAATGAATACCTTTCACAGAAATGTAGGAAGTCGAAGAAGACAATCAGCCGGTACTTAACTCACTTAGAAGAATGCGGACACATAAAAAGAGATGTTGTCCGCAACGGAAACAGCGAGGTAGTCATACGTAAAATATTCATTATCACATTCTTTTCTGCACCGACAAATGAGGATCAATCAAAAGATTCAAACATCGCAAATGAAGAAAAAATTCAAACCACTCAATCTGAAAATGGAGAAATTGATGGACAGGCGTGCGGAGAGGTATGGACACCAGCGGGGGGAGGTATGGACACAGACGAGAACCCCCTCTCCCCAAATATGAGGAGAGGTATGGACACAGAGGTTAAAGAGAATAATATAAAAGAATATATAACTGAATATATAAATAATAACTCTTTACACCCGAATGTGCGTGAGGCCCTTCTGGAATTTTGTGCCATGCGATTTGAGATGGAGAAGGGAGATAAAAGTAAGCCGTTCACAGTAAGAGCATTTAAGTTAATCATAAACAGACTGAATGAACTTGCTCAGGATAACGAAACAAAGGTCAAGATATTGAATAACAGCATCATGAACAATTGGCAAGGCGTTTTTCCGCTTCGCGGAAACTATTCAGAGAAAGGGAAAGAAACAGAAGGTATGCGAAATGGAACGTACGACGCCTATTTCAATTCGGCCATAAGCAATTAAGCCTTGCAGAGAGGAGAACGAATGAACGAGTTTCTGAAACGCCTCCAAGAAGAGGAGGAAGCAATAGCGAAAGGAAGGTACCACGAGGCATCGGACATTGCACCTAATTGCGATTTAAACAGTCTAAGCGATGTTGGGAAGAAGTGTACATTCACCATTTTCGGAGGGGAATACACCATCGAAGCAAGTTCGCCACGTCAGCAAGAAATCAATCGCCGACAACGCGAAAAGGATAAAGAGGACGAGATCAGAAGACGTAAGGAATCCCTTAGGCGAAGGGCTTTCACTGATGTGTACAACTATGGATTTTTCAACTTCGAGATTGACGAAGGCAACAAGATGTATCACGAATACGCTCTAAGCTACGTTCGGAATTTCAAAGCAAATAAAGACGAGAACATCGGAATGATTTTCTTCGGAAAGCCGGGGACAGGGAAGAGCCACCTAGCTTTCAGCATCGCAAACAATTTACTGGAATTCGGTTATCACGTCATTGTGTTAAGCCAAACGGGTTTAATGCAAGAAATTAAGCGTGTTTCAAAATTTGGAACGCAAGGGGAAGTAGAATTCTTTGATGAAATTTCGAGGTGTGACTTGCTTGTCCTGGACGACTTAGGTGTTGGTGGCCGAAGCGAATGGGAGCTATCGCAAATATACAAAGCCATCGATGATCGCTATAGGTCAAATCTCCCGACAATTGTCACAACGAATTTAACCATGGCTGAATTATGCAGATATCTAAGCTATGACGGCGTGGATCGGACGTTTGATCGACTTATGGAAATGTGCCCGGTACCTGTTGAATTTACGAATAAACCTAGACGTGTAGGCGCGGCGAAGAAGAAGAGAGATAGCTTCCTGCGGAGGGTCAAAAATGAAAGTAACAGCATCTAAACATAGCCAATATCAAGATCAAGACGGCATCGGCTACATCACCTTCCGTGTAGATAACTTCGGACACTATAAAAAACTTGAAGGGATCGAGGGGAGCGACAAGCTAAGCCTTGATATTGAAAAGGCACGAGGCCATCGAAGCCTGGATCAAAACCGTAAAATGTGGGCACTCATACGAGACATTGACAAGGCGACAAATGGCCATTTATCGAATGACCAAATGACGATATACGCCAATGCACTAAGACAAGCCGGCGTAAAAAGTGAACAGATCATCGTGGACTTAAAAGCGGAAAAGGATCTTCGGAGACTGTTTCGAGCGGTGGAATTCATACAGCCTTATGACAACGAGAAGGCCGTGTTCCGGTGCTACTACGGTTCTTCCACGTTCACCACGAAAGAAATGTCGGACTTGATAGAGGTACTACTCATCATGGCAAGCGAAGCGGGCCTAGATACGGGCTATTGGAGGGCGGTATTCGGGTGAAATTTACGCAAGACGAGAAAGACTTCATGGCCATGATCGGCCATAGCGCAGAGCGAGCGGTGCGGTGTAGGGACTTACCCATCACGCCACGTGAGGCACGGCTTTTAACGGCATCGTTGAGAGAGAAGGGCGTGCCGGTTGTTACAGGGGACAATGGGTACTGGATCGCCACGAAACAGGCAGAGATTGATCGTACCGTGGCTGTGTTGAGGGCAAAAGGAATCAAGACCTTAGCCGCAGCAGAGAATCTAAAGGCATGTAGAATCTCATGACCTATGAAGATGCGAAGAAGGCGTTCAATGACCGCTCTAAGGTGAGACATAAAGGGATCGAGTACCAGCAGATTAACGCCATTATCTTTCGCCGGATTGACGGCGAGAAAGTAATTCAACTGGAATTACAAGATACGAAAGCCAAGTCTGTAACCATTGCAAGACTAGAAGGGGTGAGTTTATGAGTTGCTACTTTTGCGGGAATCCGCAGACGGAGACACACCACCTAATTTTCGGCCGCGGGTTACGAAAATTAAGCGATCTCTATGGATTGGTGATCCAGCTTTGCCGGGCCTGTCATAGGGAACTACACAAAAACCCGAGCATGATGGCATGGAGCAGGGCCGAGGGTCAACGACGATTTGAAGCAGAACACGGTCACGAAGAATACATGAAGATCTTCGGGCGAAATTACCTATAGGGGGAAACATGGAGCCAATTCACATAACACTACGAGGGCGGCCAATCACGAAAAAGAACTCTCAAAGGATCGTGCGAGCTGGTGGGTTTAAAAAAATTATACCGAGCGAGCAGTTTGAAAGGTACGAAGAACAATGCGTGTATCAGCTCATGAGAGTTAAAAAGGTGAAAAATAAGCCACTGAATATGCAGTGTGTTTATTACATGCCGACGAGGCACCGCGTAGACCTCGTGAACCTACTTGAAGCAACATGCGACATATTAGTTTCGGCGAACATAATCGAGGACGATAATTGCAAGATCATTGCCGGGCACGACGGTTCAAGGGTGTTGTACGACAAAGAGGATCCGAGAGTAGAGATAACACTGACGGAGGTAAGCGATGAAGGCTAACGATTTTCTGAAGCTTGATACATGGGTGTTGGTTGAAAAAGAATGGCTTAATCCAACAAATGGAAAATTAAGAAATACGGGAAAAGTCTTAGGGCCATTTGCAAGCGGCGGAGAAGCATTAAGCTACGCAATGGGATTAGGCGGAGGATCGGCATTTTGGCAAGGCGATAACGGAGAGGGTCGGATAGCATACTTAGACAGAAATCAAGCGTTGGAAAACAAAGATTTTGAAGAGGAAGGGTTTCCCGGCTATGCGCGTTATTTTTGGCTCCATGAAAAGCTTGAAAGATAGCTAGATTAAAGAATTGAGGCATCGAAATGAAAGAGAAGATTTCAATGATTCTTCAGATTTTTGTCGGATACATGAAATCTGAAAATCTTGGGCTTGCAATCTTTAAAGACGGAAGCCTTGTGTTTGTGGATCAAGACACCAATGAGCAGTGGAGGATAACGCCTGAAAACTTACAGAGACTTTACGATGATTATGAGGCTTGGATATGAAAGAAACGCTTTATGACCGTGTTTTAAGACTGGCGACTGAAAGCAGAATGACCATAGCGGATGTGGAAAAAGAAGCGAAATTAGGAAACGGATCCATTAGGAGATGGAAAAAATCTATACCATCGGCAGACAAGCTGCATAGAGTATCCAATCTTTTCGGAGTTAGCATGGAAGCGCTTTTAGGCTATGAAGAAACGCCATTACACGATTATCGTACTACGGTTGTTGTCATTGATAAATTCACCTATATGGTAACGGCAGAAAGTGAAGAAAAAGCACAAACAAAAGCGGTTAAGAGGTTTTCACAACTATATCCCGATAACACGGTCTTTTGTATCGAAATAAACAGGTTAGATGACCCGAAATAAATGCGGAGGAGATAACGGATGCTGATTAAGGATTTAATCCACGAATTAAGCTATTTTCCGCCGGATTACGAGATATCCGTTTTTGGATATGTAGACGGCGAAGAGTACGAGTTTGAGATCGACGAGGTTGACGGGGACATAATTCCAATGATTATTATGCACGGAGGGAAAGTTTGAACTACTGGAATAAAAAAATGTATTACTTAATGACTGAAAGCGATGCAAAAGAGCCGAAGTATGGCACCGAAGATTCAGCAGGTGTCGATATTTATTACAACGGAAGCGTACCGGTGACAATCGGCCCCGGTTCATTGGCAGAGCTGGAGACCCACCTGGCGGTTGAAATTCCGCACGGTTGTTTTGGGATGCTGGTCGTGCGGTCGGGCTACGGTTGGCGCGGATTATCGATGTTAAATTCCGTCGGGATAATCGATTGCGATTATCGCGGAGAGATCGGGATTAAGTTGGTTAATCACGGGCATGAAATTATAACCATTGAACCGGGTGTAAGGGTGGCGCAAATGATCGTTATTCCATATTTGCGGGTGGACTTAGAACGTGTTGGAGAGCTTGGAGAGACAGAACGAGGCACCGGCGGCTTTGGGAGTACGGGGGTGCGGTGATGGACAAAGAAAAATTGAGAGCGATCTTAAAAAAACACAAAAAGTGGATTGATTATGATGATGGCGGGGAGCGTGCAGATCTAAGTGATACAGATCTAAGTGGTGAAAATTTAAGTGGTGCAGATTTAAGACATGCAAATTTAGAAGAAGCAGATCTAACACAAGCAGATTTAAGATATGCAAATTTAAGACATGCCATAACAGAACAGATGGTGGGCAAAAGTGTCATATCTGTGCAAGTAGATACATCAAGACCAAATAACACCATTTCTTATTGGGTAGATTTGGGCATTTGGACGACGGGGTGTTTCCAAGGATCACTAGATGAATTAAAAGAAAAAATAGAAGAAACACACAAAGATAATGCGTTTTTAAGAGAACGATACTATCGTGTAATTCACTTTATTTTGCAAGAAGCCGATGAAGATAATGGAAGAATCGAGGGAAAATGATGAGTGATTATTATTTCTTAAATGAATGCCAAGAATTAAAAAAACTGATTGCGGAGAATCCGGACTTACCGCTGATGTTTTTTGCCGAAGACACAGGGTATGACAATGCTTATGTTTATATGTCATGTAGTTTAGTCAAAGCAGAAAAGGGTGAGGTTTTGGACTGCTATCAAGACATAAATGACGAAAAGTTATTTGCAAGTCGTGATGAATTTGAAGAAGAAGTAGAATATGCTTTAGCGTGGATGGATGGAACTAAAGATCTTAGTGATAAAGAGTTTGATGAACTTGTAAAAAGTGAGATTGCTAAATACGACGACAAGTGGAAAGACTGCATAATCGTTTATGTGGGGAATTGAGATAAAGGAGAAAAAATGACAGAATTATCCGACTTAATCAGTCGCAAGAGAATCCGATACGAACTCGGAGAATCGACCATGCCAAAAAAATATAGAGATTTTTGTTTGCGAGTAATTGATGATGTAAGTTTGACACCATCAATAAATATAAACACGCCAAAAGAAGATTTTAGAGATTGGATTATAGATAATTGGACTACCACAGTTTATGACGGTATTGATTACGGATTAGAAACAATGGTGGTCAACGCTAAAAAAGACATGAACGACGTGGTGGATAGAGATGAAACAGTAGATTATATATCAGAAATATTAAAAGAGGGGTTGTTAAATGTGCTAGATACTTATGAGGCGGAATTATGGTGAGGTTTAAAGAAGAAACTAAAATCCAATTAAAAAAGATAATGTGGGATCTTGATTATGAAGCATCTGAATATGATTGGGGAAGTGAAGAATATGAATTTTTATTAGATATTGTATGTGAAATTGAAGATGAAATGAGGAAGAGTAAATGAAAGAATTTAGAATAACATTATTTTTTTGAAACTGATGACGATTGGACTGAAAAAGATGTAAAGGAAATGATCGAAAGAGTTATAGATCCTATATATCATTTAGGCGATGTAAGTATCGGCGAACTAAAAGTGGAAGAAAGAGAGGTGGAAGGACGAAAGTTTTTATAGTGATGGACACAACAGAAAAGACTGGTCGAGAATCAATCATTGGTGTTTTTGAATCATTAAAAGAGGCAAGAGAAGCCCTTGCTGATCATGTTTTAAACACAAAAGCGGATAGAATAGAGCCTTGTTATGTGGATATATTTGAAGAGGAGTTAAAGTAATGAAGACACTAAAACTTAAAGCATTTCACAAAGTTAGAAAAGAAATATATCATGTATCATTCATGAACTTCGACCATAACACAGTTATTTTGGTATGTGAAAAGACGGCTAATGGGGAGTGTTATGAAGTAGAATCTTTAAAGAATGTTGTGATAATGATGTGCACAAATTTAAAGGACAATGAGGGCACAGACATTTATGAGGGCAATGTTGTAGAACATTTTGATGGAGAATACTATTTTACTGGCGTTGTGACATATAGCCCATTTGGTTGGTATGTAAAATCTAAATATGACAACATCTCTTTTGAGCATTTCGCCGACGAAACTAGCGAGACGGCGGACTGCAAGGTAATCGGAAATATATACGAGACGGAAAAAGAGGAAGGAAGCGACAGCTCCGAAGTTTACGCCGATGGATGGCCTGGCCGGGACAGAGAAAAAATTGAAGCGGATAGGCGTGAATTGCGCCAAGCATTTGAAATGATAAAAAAAGGACTTCATATATTCCATGAGCTTGAACATAGCGAAGTTAGCGAAATAGATACGGATTGAATTAGTACTTGACGAAGGGAGAGCGGTCAAGAGTAGCTGACACCAATTAAGAGAAAGGGGTTGGAAATGAAAAAGAAAACTAAACCGATAAAAATAAAAAAGGTGGTCAAGGGACTGATGACCACTGACACAGGGTTCATCGAACATGAATTTTGGGTGCAGCTTACCAAAGACGAAGTTGGCGTGAGTCTTAGCATTGATGATTACACGATCCCGCTGGAACCTTTAGGAATTGATGTTGAGGAAATACGATGAGGTTTTCAGATGGGTTCATCGGAATTGGTGGATTGTAGAAAGACTTCGAGATGAAGAATGAATGTTACGAATGCAAAAATCGGAAGGTAGGATGCCATTCAGATTGTGCCGAATATAAGCAGTATAAAAAGGTTCAAGAATTGGCGAACAAGAAGAGAATAGCTGAAAACATTAATACAGGATACAGCGTTGAAAGTAGAGAAAGAATGAGAAAGAAGGGGATGCTCAAGTGAAAAGTGGAGAAACACCGTCGCATTATGTACTGGAAGGGCTTGACGTAAAGAGCATTGACGTTATTCGGTCAGTGTTAGGCCAGTACGGGTTCATTAAATTTTGCTTAGGGTGTGCGATGAAGTATTTGATTCGTGCCGGGAAGAAAGATTCGTTTTATAAGGACATTGAAAAGGCAGTAAATTTCCTTAACTACATATTGGAGACGAGGGGAGAAGAAGATGCGGAAAGTCATAATATATCACCTGGTCAACGGAAGCACATTTTATGACATTCTTGAAATACCGGAGAGATTATCAAGGTGGTATTCCAATGTAGTATCAAAAAACTTGCACAATTTCACTGATGAAAAAATCATAAGTGCCTATAAACACATTTTTCCATTAAGTGAACCGGCAATAATAAATGCCGATGAAGTTGAATTTGTTGTAATTGAAGATCTGAATGATGAACGAGAAGATCAACAATTCGAGAAAGGCGTGACTTATAGATGAACGGCCATTATGGATTATTCACTTATAACATCTACACGGATAACGAGATAGACCATTATGTTGACAGATACCTATACGGATCCATCGACGGTAGATATCCGGAAAATAACTTGTTAAGAGAATTAGACGAGGAAGAAAGAAATCTACATGCAAGAGAAAGCATTAAAGAAAACCCGCTTCAAATACCGATTGACGTGAGGAAAGTGCTTTTCTATACGAAGGAACTGAACGATGAAGACCTAGAAGGCTATGACATGGTTCTATTGGCGAAGATAGGCGAACCCGTATACGTCGGGTAAGTCGGAAGCAAGGGGAAAATAATGGAGAAGGAACAATTACAGAAAGCTTTGGAAAATCACAAAAAATGGTTAGACAGTGAGTGGAAAGAAGGGGAACCTCTACACTTAATCGGGGAAGATCTAAGGGGTTTAGATTTAAGCAATCTAAACTTGGAGCATGCTTGCTTTGAATGCTCTGATTTAACCGGTGCGAATTTTAAAAACACGAATTTAGCAATCGCGAGTTTAAGTGCTGCATATTTATCGCAGGCAAATTTGAGTGGTGCGAACCTACTTGGTGCAGAATTAATGGAAGCAGATTTGGAAGGGGCAGATTTAAGCGGTGCGTGTTTAGAAGTGGCTTTTATGGAATCAGCAAACCTAAGAAATGCTAATTTAACAGGCGCAAAATTAACAGATGCCGACCTATCGTTTTCTGATTTAAGAGGTGCGGATTTAACAGATACCGACTTAACAGATGCGGATTTTACAAGTGCCGACCTAACAGGTGCGGAACTAAGAAAAAAGAATCATGGGAAAAAGGGGGAACTATGAAATTTGTAGAACAACAGGTGGAATTGCTGAATCACCTTGATTATAAAGAGATGCTAAATAACATCGAAATGGCCGGAAGAATATGCTATCAATCGAAATCAGATTACAGCGTTGAGTCGGGCGAAAAGTTTGTCCGGATGATTATTAAAAGAGGCCATGAGTCCGTTTTAGAACATGGTTCATTAACATTCAAGATTAAAACAAATAGAGCAATTGCCAACGAGATTGTTCGTCATCGATTGGCGAGTTACAGTCAAGAATCCACCAGATACGTTAAGTATGACGACATTGAATTCATCTTAAGGGAAGGTAAGCCATCTGATTTATTTAACGCCATGAACATATTGAAGCAAATAGAAGAGCAATACAAGGCATTCATAGAAAATGGCTATAGGCCCGAAGATGCAAGGGACATTCTTCCGTTATGCACGGCAACAACGTTGGCCATGACAATGAACCTTAGGGAATTAAGACACTTTCTAAAATTAAGACTTGATAAAGCGGCGCACCCTCAAATTAGGGAACTATCAGAAAAGGTCTTAGAAATAGCAAAAAAGGAATTCCCGGTGTTTGTGGAAGATATCAACGAGTAAGAAGGGCGTGAATAGTATGGCGAAGGTAAAGCCTCTAAAGTGCGAGTTATACCGTGACAACTTTCAAAACTACAAGCGTTACGGTATCCCTAAAGCGCAATTAGTTATAGCCGATATACCGTACAGAATCGGCGATGCTGCTTATGCGAGTAATCCGAGCTGGTATAAAGGCGGAGACAATCGAAACGGCGAAAGCAAGTTGGCAAAGTCCTCATTCTTTAAAACCGATGAAACGTTTAGAATCGCAGAATTCATGCACTTTTGTAGCAAGATGCTTGTGAAGGAACCTAAAGAGAGAAACAAGGCTCCGGCGATGATTGTATTCTGTTCCTTTCAACAAATGCCGATGGTAGCGGAGTACGGAAAGAAACATGGATTCAAGAATTCTTATCCGCTTTTCTTTACAAAGAACTATTCGAGCCAGGTTCTAAAAGCGAACATGCGAATTGTAGGGGCCACAGAATTTGCAATGGTGCTTTATCGGGACAAGCTTCCGAAGTTTAATAACGGGAAGGCGGAGACCGGGAAAGGCCGTATGATCTTCAATCATTTTGAATGGCGGAGAGACAACGGAAAAAACTACCCTAAGATCCATCCGACACAAAAACCTATCGGGCTATTAAAAGAACTAATCCAGATTTTCACCGATGAAGGCGATGTTGTGATTGATCCGGTGGCAGGTAGTGGATCAACACTTAGAGCAGCCTATGAACTTAACAAGCCATCTTATGGCTTCGAGGTGGAAAAACAGTTTTATGAAGATGCAGTAGAAAAAATGCTGAAACCAACGATGCAAATTGAATTTCTACGATCAGGCACTTAATGAAAAAGGCGATAACCATGATGTGTAGACGGCTAACGACGTGGGAGGAAATATGTTATTTATTTACGGCATGAGGAATAGACCATTCAGCTTAGGGACTTTTCCGAAAGAAGGTTTTGAACGAGTGGAGCATTTAACAGAATCATCCGACAAAACTTTCGGGGAAAGATACCACGATATTTTAGTTTATACGAGAAAGCTGACAGATCAGGAACTTGACGACTTCGAATTTGATTATATCGGTGGCGTGTGATGGAAGAATGGAGAAGAAGCTATTAGGAGTGGTGAGGAAATGATTCTGGATGCTTGTTGCGGAAGTCAATTATTCTACTTTGACAAAAGCCGAGACGACATAATTACAATGGACATCCGCAAAGAAAAAAACGAAATCCACGGAAAGAAAGTAAATGTAAGCCCGAATATCGTCGGAGATTTTCGAAATATGCCATTCGAAAACGAGACCTTCCACCATGTGATATTCGATCAGCCGCATTTAAAATCTCCCGGAAAGAATTCAATCATGTACGCCCAATATGGCGGGTTAGACAGAAACACATGGGAAGAAGATTTATCCAAAGGATTTTCTGAATGTTGGCGGGTCTTAAAGACGAACGGAACATTAGTCTTTAAATGGTCGGATCACGATGCGAGAGTAGGTGACGTTTTAAAACTGTTTGAAGAGAAACCAATTTATGGCCATCGACGAGGGAAGACAGTATGGGTTGTTTTTGTAAAGCGGGAAGACAACAAATGAAGAAAAAGAAGGTACCCACCTATAACATGACGTGGGATCAGATAGAAAAGATGAAACAGGACGCGAAGACGGAAGGCATCGAGACGGCGGTTGACATGGTTATTGTTCTTTCAATGTTAGTTTTGCGCGATCACTTTGGTTATGGCCGTTTGCGCACCGAACGCTTCGCCGAGCATCTATCCGAACTTATAGAAGACGTAGGGGCGAATAGGCTGAACCTGGACGACATCGCCGATACATTAAGTGAGGAAATGGGAATCGAATTCGAGTGGAGGAAGTAATATTGATTGAAATAAGCGAAAGGAACATATACGAAGTCTTAAGACCGGACCTATTCATTCCAGGTACGAAGCTACTTGGAAAATATCAACTTTGGAGAAATACAGCGGTAACTCCCAATCTTATTTGCTTTAGAAAAGACTTTCACTCGTATGACAGTAACGGCTTCGATCACGGGAATGATGTGTGGTTTGGATTTAATCCAGAAGAAAACACATTAAGACTTAGTTGTTCATCTATGGGTGGAATGTGCGGATTCGTTTTTTCGGAAGAGGATCTAGAAGACAAGCATACAGACTTAGATAGGCAATGTATGGGATTTGCCATAAACCTGGTAAAAGAGTTGATCGAAGAAGGCGTCATAAAAGATAGCAGATCATAGTGCAAGCAGGGAGGCAATAATGGACTACGCAAAGGTTGCAAAGTTACTTAACGAACTGGCTTCGGTCAGTGGTGTAAATATTGACTACTACGGAGATATCAACGGAACGGTTCATTACGGATATTTCACATCTAACTCCGAGGAAATTCCGGAGCAAGCGAATATAAATTACTTCGATATTACAGTGTTTGCAAATTGTAAGCTATGTAATCTTGAAATTTACGATTATAAGACGGTAGGTTTCAGGCTTGACATAACGGACGACGAAGAGATTACGGAAGGTTATTACAGTGAACGGCACTTACTTGAAGCAAGAGATAAATGCGTATCGATTATGAGAAAATTTACGGCCGACAATTTTGAGGCAATCCTATATCGGAGCGAGGAAGAGGGCGGAAAATGACAATAGGGAAGGTTTATTACTTAGCGTGTGTATTTGAAAAAATAAATAAGATGTCGTCCACGATCACTCTTATTTTGTCGGTAGTAGTGCCAATGTTGCTGATTTCACTCTGTTGTTTAAAGTTTGATGAAAGAAAAGGCAAGGTTAACTCTCATGACGTATTGACTGCCACCAAGTACACAAAGTATTCAGTTGTATTGCTTGTTGTAAGTGTTGCTCTAAACGTATTTGTGCCAAGTCGTTCTGATTTTATGATTATAGCAATGACAAAAGATTGCAAGCCAGAACAGATATACAACATGACGAAAGAAGAACTCAAAGGCGGAATTGATTACATTGTAAAGAGCATTGAAGAAGTTAAAAAATATCAGAGGTAAGGCATGAAAGTAATTAACGATAAAGACTTTTTAAAGATAGACTGCTCAAAATACTGGTGGCCATACTGTGCGCTACTAGAGCCTGATATAGCTGAACAATGGTTATAGATGGAGGGATGAAAAATGAGAATAAGTTGCTTTTACAGACTTGAGGACAACGATAATGACAAAAAGGCGGGGCGGCTAGTAGGTTTCGGTACAGAAAGCGAAAAATGCTCAAAAGGAATATTGCATTATAATGTTGCCATTATCGAAACTATTTTGGGAGAACTAAAAACGGTACCTCTTAATTTGGTAGAGACACAGAAGGCTTACCGAATACATCTGAAAGAAAACACAGACTACTTGTTAATCTATAACAAGGAGACAAAACAATATGAAACGGTTGACCGTTTTTCCTTAAACTTATCGTTTGCATTTGGACTCGAATTTGAGCCCGAAGATGCAACGAAGAGATCTGTTTTTAATAATGAACAGCTTAGAATATTGATAAGTGATGGTACGATCGATTTAGAAAAATATACCTTGAAAGAGCTGGGAGTTTAGTAAAACAAACTGAAGTTACGTAAGTTATTATGAGTTGAAAGGAAAGTAGATCATGCAAACGGTAGAACTAGAGAAACTTATTAAGGGATTAGGACTAGACGCTGAATATAAGAGTGACATCGACGATGACGACGAAGAAACTGAAATGATATGTGCGATGAATGGCGACGAATTGGTTGCTCTTGCATATATAGACCATGAGGGATTGTGGGAGTGTAAAGAAAGTGAACTGGAACGCCTAGAAACATATAAACGTCACGCTCTAATTGACGGATTCATTGAGTATGCACAGACGCCGACAAGTGAAAGATGGGTGCCTAAGAAGTACTACCTTAAACATAAATGGATCCTGAAGAACTATGGCGGCTATTTAAGCATCCGGGAAGATACGGGAGAGGTGTTCCTACTGGGTAGCAACTGGGATGACAATGTATATGCGATGACCTTTACGAAAGAGGAGATCGAGAATATCAAAAGAAAGTACGAAACAGACTTGAAAGAGTTTGAAATGATCGAAGCCTAAATGCGAAACGGCGATTATTTGAAATTAGGAGATAAAAAAATCCGTGTAACGAACGAGGAAGAACGTTCCCGGTTAGTGGATTCTATATCTGAATATTCAAAAACGCCAACAGAAAACAGGGATTTTGGTTTAAAAAAGGTAGAAGTAGAAGAATGAAATCGAACAAAAGAAAAACGGTAACTAAACAAGGCGCAATGCTTCTTCTTGAAATGATCACAGAGGATATCTACGACTTAAAAAGACAAATACCAGATCAATTGTGTAACTTTGTTGACGACACTTGTTATGGGCTTGGTGCAATTGCCAAATATGTTGATAGGTATGGCATTGAAGCAAAAGAAGGGGTAGCGAAAAACCTACGCTTAGGAAATCAAGACCTTCAACTGTTATTCATCGCATCCTTCCGGTATGCACTTGGCAGAAGAAGTTATATTACATCGGCAATATCAGACATCATCCAGAACAACGTAGAAGTGTTAACAGACAATACGGTAAAGCTAATGATCAAAGAAATACAAGAATGCGAAAACCTTGGGATGGATTGCGACAAAGAGGTATGGCAGTATCTTGCAGAGTTTTTAGAAGAAAGGGTTTAGATTCGGCATGAGAAGAGAATGCGAATACAGATTAAATTTCGAAGATACAGAGACAAAGACTGGCCACTTGCTAGGATTCTTTGATAGAGATGACGGCACATATGGAATCGTAGAAGATACATTTGGATGCCTTGAAGAGGTGCCGATAAGCTTTATTAAGATAGTAAAGCAATTTCGAATATACAACGCAAAGAATCCGGATCTCATCATGGTCTACGATAACAAAACTTACGATTACAAACTTGTAAAAGAAAGTGGACTCGATATCAAGTCTGAAATTGGTTTAAGTGGTGCACGGATGAAAGTATTATTTGGAGCAAATGAAGTTAGAAGCATGATGGATCGGGAAATCATAGATTTTCAATCATACCTATTAATTGAAATACCGAACGTTTAATTAAAAAAATGCCAATTTCGAGATTTACAGCGAGGAAATGGAGTTGTAATTTCAAAAAAGTCGCATTTTTTAAAATAAGGAAGGAAATTGATGTCTGTAATTTGCGAAAAGTGGCTTTTTCGAGAATAAGGAGAGTGAAGAATGAATTTAGTTGTACTTTACGGGAGATTGACGAGAGATCCGGAACTACGTTATAGCCAAAGCGGCACAGCGAACACCTTCACAACAATTGCCGTTGATAGAGGGTTAAGCAAAGAGAAGCGTCAAGAGGCACAGGCTAATGGACATCCCACAGCCGACTTCATAGGCATTAAAGCGTTTGGAAAGACGGCGGAGATGTTAGGAAACTACTTCCACAAAGGGAATCGTATTGCGGTAGAGGGGAAGATCTCTACCGGGAGTTACGACAAAAACGGCCAGACGATTTATACCACCGATGTAATAGTAAACCGCATCCATTTCATTGAGAGTGCAAAAGAAAATGGAGGCGGAAACAACATGGGCGGTCAAGGGTTTGGTCCGCAAGGATCCGATGCCGGTTATTATCCGGTCAATAATGACGATGTTCCGTTTTAAACCATTTTCCCGACGTCAGGAAAATGGCATATAACAAACACTTTCACGGAGGAAATCTTGAATAAAGAGAAACAAAGAATTAACGCTGAATTAGAAAGAATGAGAGATGCAGGTATTACGAGAAAAGATATTTCGGACGGTTACCATACCTTTGGAGAACTCTGCTATCACAGAATGATTCTCTTTTCGGTGATTCTGAATAAAAATGCAGAAATCGCCTGGAAGGCAAGAAAACACCACGATGGAACAATGTTCGATGGTGATTTTATCTGCGGAATAGAGACGCCACAGGGGCAGTACACCTATCATTATGGGATTGAGTATTGGGGGTTATTTAGGGTTAAAGAATTGGAGTTTGCGCCGGAGTATGACGGCCACAAGCCGGGAGACGTAGTCCGCCTATTGAGTTTATAGCGTTAACGACGGGAGGCACAAAATGTATTCGTATGAATGGGATGATGAAACAGGTGGGCTATTTCTTAACAGCACGCCATTATCTTTCAGCAAAGAGCCGCGGCCGGTCTATTACAAAGAGCTAGATCTGCTAGGTTTCGATAAGTATTGGAATTACGAGAAAGACGATACTTATCCATACATGTGGGCAGAATCAAATAACTACTGGTATCGCGGGCGTAAAGTAGCGAGGACAAAGGGCGGGTCGGTCTATTGTGCTCCGGAAGTAACCATTCTGGAAGAGCCGGAACCGGACAACGCACCGCTGCGATTTGTGGACGTTCCACGCATGGTAGAGAAAAACAAAGACCTATTAGATAGCTTGGTGCAAAATACCATTGCGAGCGTATTCGAGACTTACGCTAAAAACAAAGACAAGATCGACGCATTTTACGTTGCCTTCAGCGGCGGCAAAGACAGCATGGTAACTTTTGATATCGTTCAAAAAACATTGCCCCACGATAAATTCAAGGTGCTTTTCGGCGACACAGGAATGGAGTTTCCGGACACCTACAAAACCGTGGAAGTGGTGGAAGAAATATGCCGCAAGAAAGGAATTGAGTTTATCCGGGCGGCATCGGATTATACGCCGGAAGAAACATGGAAACTATTCGGCCCTCCGGCAAGTGTAATTCGGTGGTGTTGCGGGGTACACAAAACGGCGCCGCAGGTCCTATCGCTAAGAAAGGTGACGGGAAAGACGAATTTTACGGGCATGGCCTTTATCGGGATACGGGCAAGCGAGAGCCTATCTCGTAGCAACTACGATTATTTAAGTGTGGGAACAAAGCACAAAGGGCAATATGCTTGTAATCCAATATTGGAATGGAATTCCGCCGAGCTGTATCTATATATTTTTGCCGAGGATCTTTATCTAAACGAGGCATACAAAAAAGGAAGTAGCCGGGCGGGATGTCTTGTTTGCCCGAAGGCCTCGCAAAAAAGCGGCTACATGACGCGAGCCAACTATACGGAAGAATTTGATGCCTACATCGACACGTTAAAAGAAGCCTATAAAAATAGATTTGAATCGGATAACAAACTGAAAGAATTTATCGACAACGGTGGATGGAAAGCACGGAAGAGCGGGCGAGACATCGACGTGCCATTGAACTACATTGAGATATTAGACGAGGGCCTGCACACGATCAAAATAACTGAGCCGAGAACAAGTTGGAAAGAATGGATAAAGACCATCGGTGTGTTACTGAATGAGGAATCGCCGTACAAGATCCTATTTAGGGGCAAGGTCCATGAGGTAGAGATCGAGGAAATCGGCGATACAATCGAAGTGACATTTGACGAAACGACGAGAAGGAAAAATGCGTCATTTTATAAATTGTTGAAAAATGTTTTTCGGAAGGCCGCTTGTTGTGTTCAGTGCCATGAATGCGAAGCGGATTGCCACAACGGGTGTATGACGATGGAGGGCGGGAGAGTAGAAATTAGCAACGACTGCGTGCACTGCTCTCAATGCCACAATGTTCAAAAAGGATGCTTGGTCTATAAATCGCTAGAGAAGCCGAAGGGATTTTATAAAAAACAAAGCGATAATCAGGAGGTAGAAAATGAATGAAGTATTAGAAAATTTAGCATTTACCACAAACATTATATGCACTGGTGCTATTATTGCTTGCTATATCAAGACAATAAAAAACGAAAGGCGCAGATCAAAGCTGCTCGATGAATTGAAAAAAGAAAGAGAAGAACAAGAAGCGACATACAAGAAATGGAAAGAGATTGTCCAAAACGACATAATAGCCCGAGGCCAAGGCACAGATTGAGAGATATAGAATGAGAAGCTACGAAATCTATATTCTTTACAGGGCAGTTGAAGATTTGATAGATAACAAATCTCGCTCAAAACTTGAATCGATCTACCTAAAAGATGCAGTGGCTTATATCTTTAGGTATTTATCGAACAAGGATTGCGGGGAATTGGAATCGGCACAAATGAGCCTAAAAGGCTTAGTCGAAGATACGATAAGAGAACCAGACGGACGCACAGATGATGTATGAGAATAAAGATGGACAACGATATTTCAGCCCGTGGGAATACATCAAACCCATTTTAGAAGAGAAAACAGAGACAGAAGAGGACTTCCGAAATGGAATGGGCTTAAGTCGATTAAACTTCGATATGTTCAAATGGGGGCTTTACCGCATCACTGATGACATGGCACGGCGCCTGGAAGAATGGTCCGGAGTAGAAAGCAAAACGTGGAAGGATATCCAACGTTATTACGACAAAAGATAGTTAAGCTATTGGTAGTGCTGCGGTGGTTGCTTCGCCTTTAAATGTAGTATCGAATGTAAGGTTCAACATATTAGCAGTGGGAAAGCGTGGTGGTGGGGCCACGTTACATAGAAAGGAATCGGCGTGGAAAGAGAAACGCTCGCACAGTATCGTGATCTAAAAAGAGAAATCGAACACCTGGAACAACGCATACAACGCTTAAAGACAACAGTCATAGATAGTGTTCGGGCGTCAAATGCCGAGTTCCCTTATCAAGAGATACATGTCACCATTGAGGGAGAAGTGTCTCCGAAGAAAGAATTAGAAAACATATTAGCACTCAGATCGAGACAGTGCCAAGCGATGGCGCTAAGCATTGAGCGCTTTATAGCTGATATAGATGACAGCAGAATAAGACAAATATTCGAGTTACGTTATATTGAGGGATGGACATGGGAGAAAATAAGTGAACGCTTGGGTGCTACGAATGAAAGCTACGCGAGAAAGCTCCATAATAAGTTTCTGGAAGAAAGAGAGGGCGAAGATGAAATTCGTTAAGATAGCCTTGCCGTATGATTACTTAACGACGGTCTTAGATTGTATGGAAGAGGCCTTAAGAAACTGCAAGACTGATGAAGAGAAGGAAAAACGAAGATATGCCTATCACGCCTTATTGACGGTGTGGGGAGAGAACGCAGGAATAGTTAAAGATGACTGAAAAAAGGGCGAATTTTCCGATTTTTCCGTGGTATAATATTAATGTGGATGGTTGTGCAAAGGCGCAACTATCTTTTTTTATTGGTGGCGTCGTGATAAAAAATGACTGATACGTTATGTTGAGTGCCAAAGCGGGGTACATGGGGCATAGCACTAAATTACATGTGACATACACGACGAGGGACGCGGTACACGGTATCTATATAGACGCGTGGGGCGGGTATAACGCCGTGTGAACATAGATTAGTCGGAGGTAATAGCCTTCGGCTTTTTTAATATTGAAAACGTCGGAAAGGGCCAATATGTCCTTAAACAAAAAGTTTTTTTGAATATTCACTATAAAAAAGCCTAAATGAGAAACGAGGTGAGGGTATGGGAAGAAAATCAGTCGATTTAACACAGGGCGAAGAGCACGAATTAACCATTGTAAAGAATAAGAGAAAAGCGACGGTAGATGACTATTTACCGCCTTACACTTTCGAATACGATGAGATCGAAAAAGACAAAGAAGCTGACGCCATGTATCAATCGCTAAAGGCATTCATAGAAGAAAATGCCAATTTGGTATTAGAAGACTATGAGAGCAAAAGTGAAGATGCAATTAGAGAAGGCTTCCAACGCGCCATTGCCATCGTCGATTTATTCTTTACCACCATCTACTTAACGGGTGGTATGGATGACCAATAAAAAGATACCGCCCAAAGTAAGAGACCTGATGCGAAACAAAACGTTGTGCAACATGACCGATGCCATGATTGACAACAAGGTACCTTACGAGAACATATCCAAAGCACTTGAAGAGAAGGGTTTTAAAATATCTTCCGCTTATATTACCAAGTACAAACAACTTCGGAATCAAGTGGCGGCGGAACAAAAACATATCAATGAAGCCTTAGAGAATAACAACGTTATCGACGTTATAAAGAATGCCGAAAACAAAATCAATCTCACATCGAGGGGAAAGATCAAACGGGATCTTGACTACATCGACATCGTCATTCAAGAAGGGGCGAAGCAGTTGAAAGACCGGCTGGCCTCCGGCGAACAAGAGATCAGCGTGAAAGATGTGTTTGATGCGATCAAGCTAAAAGAAGCCATTACCGAAGGCTCCTACGGCGGTATGACTGAATACGGCATTGAGCACTTACAACGAATGACCGAAGAGAAGTACAAGCTACTAATCAAAGCCATGTTTAGCCGGATCCCCGAAGTAGACAGGAAAGAAGCCCTTGAAGAGTTGAAGCGGGTAGAGGAAAGCTTCTACAAGGAAACGGACTACTACGAGGATTATTTGCGCAGCATAGGTAAAAGCGACATAGAAATTGGAGAAGCCATTGAAAGTCAACACCATTGATCTAATCCTTCGAGATGAAATGACACCTGATGAAAACATCGATGCGGCTATTGAAGGCTTATTGGTTCAATTCAAGCACGACGTGTTAGCCGGTGATATTCGAATCGATTCAGTGGATAAATTCCAGAAGGTGATCCAGTCGTTCATTCTTATGGACGAATACAGGCGACGGAACCCGAACGAAAGCACCGAATCCTTTAAGCTTTCCGAACTCATTGACAGTGAAGACGAAACAGTTAAATCCCTTTACGATAAGCTATTTAATTCCTACAACACAAGTAACGACGAGGTGAACAGGGGGAACGGATGACCTACGATGAAGCCTTGGCCATGCTGAAAAGCGACAATCAATTAATCATGGACTTTGAAGAATATGTTCTTATCGGCAATAAGCCATACATGGCCTTGGAAATCACCGATGCCGTCGTGTTGAGGTACATCGACGAGCGACAAGAGCTTTCTTCGGACGAGATAAGAGATCTGTATGGGGACGATGCAAACATCGCTATTTGCTATATGTATCCTTATTTGCGTATCGTCGTGGATTGCGACGGCGAAAAGGCGGTCATTCACTTGAACAAGGCCTATTTTACATCCGGGCTTCAAAAAATAAACCTAAGACGACAAACATTCGAAGAAGGGGAAGGTGTTAAGCCGTGGTTTGGGATCGCACAGAGGACATAGAGCACTTCGAGAAGAAGGATACGGCGAATGCCATCGAGCGGGCGATGCTGATGCGTTACCCGGCACTATGGGCCTTAAAGTACAAGCCGATTAAGTCAAAGCCTATGACCTTTCGTTCGTCACATAATCCATTCGCCCATAGACCATGGCAAGAAGCCATTCTAAATGACGGTCACCCGAATAAGGTCATTCAAAAGTCGAGACAGTTGGGGATGAGTGAATTGGCCACGGCAGAGGTGCTATGGTTCGCAGACAACCACGAGAATGTAAATATCATGTATACCTTCCCGACCATCGCACAAATGGCCGACTTCTCAAGAACAAGGGTAAGCCCGGTGATAAATAGCAGTCCGAAGTTGTTGGCGAAAGTGGGGAAAGACCTTAACAACGTCAGTACAAAATCCATAGGCTCTTCCAATATCTTTATGCGGACATCGGGCGACGGATCCCAAGGGGAAGGTGCGGACATCGACATGTATTGCGCCGACGAGTATGACCGGATGCGGATAGGCGCCGAATATGCCTTCAGTGAATCCATGAGTTCTTCGAAGTATGGCCTTATGCGCAGATGGTCAACACCTACCATTCCCGGCGTGGGGATCAATGAACTGTTTCTGAAAAGCGATCAACGACACTATCTCCATAAATGCGATCATTGCGGACAGTGGCAAGAAATAACCATCGATTCAATCGTTCAAGTTAAAGACGGTGTCAATCCGATCACCGAAGAAATCGAAGACGGTACATACGAATATCAATGCGTTCATTGCCATAGACCGCTGAACCGGTGGACACCAGGCGAATGGGTGGCGAAACATCCGGGCAGACACGATATTCGGGGATATTACATTTCACAGTTAAATGCCGTTCACATTTCGGCGGACAGCATTAAGCGCAGAGAAATCGCCTACCCATTCAAACAGATCTTCTACAACTACGTTATCGGCCTTCCCTATGCCAATACGGGGATCATGGTCACAGACGAGGACGTAAAGAACCATATCGCCATGGAAAAAGAGAGCCTAAGCCTTTCAGATGACTTCATCGGTTATGTAGCGGGGATTGATTGGGGCGAACCGTCGTGGGTGCTTGTCATTGGTATACGCCCGAACCTCTCTCTTCAAATCGTCTCTATGCGTCAATTCTTTAGGAGCGAGACACAGCCCCTATATGATGTGAAGCAAGTGATATCTCACTTAAAGCCTTACAAGCCGAATCTAATCGTAGCCGATGCGGGCTATGGTGCAGACAAGAACACGGAACTCTACCGGGCCTTCCCTGAAGCGGCCTATTCCTGTACGTGGAAAACCATCACCGGGCCCTACAGTGCCGTAAACTTCGTGGATCAATGGAACGAAAGCCGGCGAATGGTCACCGTGGATAAAACATCGAAGATGCAGCGGACACTCCAAAGCGTGAAGCAAGGCTACATTGGTTTCTACGGGTGGCAAGATGACATGACAAAGACAGTGACAAAACACTTGAAGAACGTACAAATCCTGGACAAGGAAAAAGACGGCATGGTGTATCAAGTGGCCACGAGAAAAGGCCCCGATCACTTAGCGTGCTGTTTGTCCTATGCCCTTATTGGCGTGGATAGGTTAACGCAATACGGGCTGAACGTCAGTCGAGGTTACAGAATGGACGTGGTCTCAATTGTATAAAGTAAGAATGAAGAATATCGACGATCCGGAAGAGGTCTTAATCAAGGCACTACAAAGCATACAAGCCGACCGAAAAGGCGGAGAGATTCAAGACGATTACTTGAAATACTTAGCCGACTATGCCGATGCCATATATTCCAAGGTCACCGATGCAATGATTAAAGACATTCTGGACGTAATGTTCGAAACGGATAATACAAAGAAATCTATACGCAGTGTGCGAATCGATCTAAACGACATCAGAGAAAACCTATGAAGTTAAGTATTAAGTACACCGAAAACTTAGAGCGCCCATGGCTATTGAAGCGTGAGAACGGAACCTATGAGCAACACGCCCATTTCTTTACGAAGAAAGAGGCTGAATTGTGCCGTCACATCATCGACATTGGCAAATACCCTCACTGCAAGAAATACAAGATAGCCATTCAACGCTTATTGACCGAAGAAGAATTCAAGCAGCTGAAAAAGAAACAGCGTTACTTCAATTCACAAAAAGGGGTTAGAAAAAAATAAACCGTCCGGCATGACGTTAAACTGCAACAGGCCCTGAAGAGACTCCTGGACATGTTTTCCTTCTTAAAACCCTAGACCCCTTTTTTTCATAGACCATCTTTTCTGCACAGGGCCTGTTTCCGTGGGTATGTAGCTTAGTTAGGCAAAGCAACGGTAACCAATACCGTGATCGGAGGTTCAAATCCTTCCGTACCCACCAAAACAGAAAAAACTTAAAACGTGCGGAGCATTACATAAAAGAGGTGAGCATGAGCAAATACACAGACATTCAAAAGATAATTGAATACTACAAAAAGATCTTGCGCCTCTTGCCGACAGGCGGGAAGATCAAACGGTCTACCGCCATGAAAATCGGCATCCCCGAAGAGATTCTCCCGATTCTTGAACACGCCTATAAGAAAGGCGGCATGAAACCAAGTGACTTCGACGGCATGAGCCACGAGCGTATCAAGGAAGCGCTAAAGAAAGCCCCTAGAATCAAAAATAAGGGCTTTTACCTGGACAGCGATGTAGTTACTAATGACTTAGATAAAGCGGCCGCAAAGCTGGAAGGCACGCTTACACGGGCGGTTATCGAAGAGTTGAAGAAAGACTACGCCATAACCAATCGACTGAATCCGGAGAAGCGAACAAGGGCACAAATGGAATCGATCTTGCGACGAGCGACAGGCGACAGCAAGACGGACTGGAACCGAATTGTCCGAAGCGAGATTGTAAACAACATGAATCAAGGGTTCGCCGACGCAATTCTGGAACATAAGAGCGTCTTCTCAAAAGACGGCGGCGAGACACTGGTCTTTAAACGCCCGGCGCCGAATGCTTGTCCTCATTGCAAAAAACATTACTTAGAGCGAGACGGAAGAACACCGAAGCTATTCAAGTTATCGGAGCTGATGGCCAACGGCACCAACTACGGGAAGAAAACATCCGAATGGCAGCCGACATTAGGAGTACTTCATCCTCACTGCGCGTGTGTTCTAGAGGTTATGCCGAAAGGTGCGCATTTTGAAGATGGAATGATTGTGAAGGGGGGTGACAGATGAAAGTTGGAAAGATGAAGATCAAAGCCAAGGGCGGGACATTCAACAGTGACCAGTTTATTAAGAGGGCGGGCATTGTACCGAAAGCAGAGTCCCAAGACCTTTCATTCGGGACGGTGTCCTTCGGCGCAGAATACAAGGACAGGTATGCTTCCCTTTCGTTTGAAGCCCTGAAAGAGGTAGCCGTGAAGGTTGCCCCTATTGGTGCCATTATCGGAACACGTGTCGATCAAGTGGGAAACTTCACATCACGGGCACGATACAGCGACAAGAACATTGGCTATCGGGTGAAGCTAAGGGATAGAACAGCGGCGCCTACCGAAGAGCAAGAACAAGAGATCAAACGAATCGAAGACTTTATCTACCAATGCGGTTCCACGAAAGACCATTCGAGAGACAACTTCGATACCTTCCTACGAAAGACCGTGCGGGATTCCCTTATATGCGATCAAATGAATTTTGAGATTACGAGGGACAGCCAAGGCAAGCTGAACGCCTTCTATGCGGTGGACGCACAGACAATTAAGCCCGTACCGGACGATGATAGAGACGATGAAACAGCCTTTGTTCAAGTTATCGCCGGGAAGGTGGTAGCCTCATTCACTGATAGAGAAATGGCCTTCGCCGTGCGGAACCCACGCACCGATGTGAACCTACAGCCTTACGGCCTATCCGAAATTGAAATCATTGTACGGCAATTGACTTCCTACCTTGAAGCCGAAGATTACAACATGCGGTTCTTCCGACAAGGTGGGATGACAAAAGGCATACTGAACATCAAGGAAGACCCCTCGGGCCTCGGGAACCGAAATACCCTTGAATCCTTTAAAAGGCAATGGCGAACCCAAGTCACCGGGCAAAAGGGAGCGTGGAAGATTCCCGTGTTCCAGTTGCCGGGGGAATTAGAATTCATCAACATTCAACAGTCCGGCGGCGAAATGGTGTTTGAAAAGTGGGTCAACTACTTAATCAACATCGCCACAGCCGTGTATAAGATTGACCCCGCTGAAATCAACTTCCCTAATAATGGAGGCGTAGGCGGGAAGGGATCCAGTCTTTTCTCGGGCGAAGAAGGCAAATATAACCAATCGAAAGATAAAGGCTTATACCCGCTACTACAATTCATCGAGAACACCATTAACAAGTACATTGTTTCAGAATTTTCAGATGATTATGTATTCGTCTTTGAAGGCGTCAATGAAAAGTCCGAAGAAGCGAAGTTGGACATCGACAAGAAGCGAGTGGAAACCTTTATGACAGTCAATGAAATCAGAGCCGAACGTGGCCTTGAACCCATTGAAGGCGGCGACATTATTGAAAACGCGTACTTCATGCAGTCGAAGATGCAAGCGGGCGGTGGAGGAGATGACGGCGGATTCGACTTCGATTTCGGAGACGACGACATAGAAAAAGCAATAACCATTGAACAAATTTGAAAGGATAGGGCATGAAGGTAAAGTTAGTAAAAAAAGAAAACCTCATGAAGGCCGCCAATCGTGCGAACCTTGTAAAGGTGGCCGTGCAAGTTAACGGCCGGACAGGACAGTATTCTTCCCACAGATGGAAGAACCCCGGCGCCGCATTAAATGTACTTAAAGAGACCATGAAGCGTGCCGGTGTAAAGACGACAGATGAATTAGAATTCAAGGATAGAAAATCTAAAAAGACCTTGAATGAAGACGAATTGATTAAACAGTACAAGGAATCCAAGACGACGGATACGCTTCAAGGTTTTGTGAAGAAGAATTACACAGTTTCTAAGGCGAAGGATGAAAAGGTAAAAGAGAAAAAGCCAAAAGAAAACATTAAAAAAGTAACCGCTGCAGAAGAGAAACCAAAGCAGGAAAAACAAGCAGATACGAAACTAGAAGAAGCAATTGAAACCCTCAAAGGCCGGGCCGGCAAGAAAAACATTAAGATAGAAAGAGAAAATGGGCGCACATATGTCTTTGCCTCGCCACATGACAAAGAGTTTAATGAGCAAGTTAAAAAGATTGGTGGAAAATGGGACAGAGAACGATTACAATGGAGTGTTCGCCAAGATAGAGAAAATGAACTTCGAGACTTAATTGCCGAATATTACGGTTGGGACGAAAGAGAAAACGAATATGTAGTCGTCAAATATGGAGCACCGACACTAGCGAGCCATAACAAAGCCAACAGGCTTGGTGACATTGTCGTTGCCCGTCGGAGGAGGAACGATGAACCCGTTGACTTGTCGAATGACACAGTCGTGCTTAAAGGCGAGTTTCCAGAAACAAGCCCCTCTAACAAATTCCCGATGGTCGATGCGGATTTTGATATGGAATTTGCCACGATTATACCGAAAAAAGTATACGATTCTTTCGATGGTCCTCTCCAACGTTCAATGAAAGTAGTTTGGAAAGGAGAAATTGGCGAGAAGAAAGATATTGAAGAACCACCCAAAGGAGAAGGACCTTGGTTCGAGAACATTACACTTGAAGGGTCGGAGAAACAAAAGAAATGGGCGGCAGATATTCGTGATGAGTTTTACGAAAGCTATAAAAAAATCTTAGAGAAGACGAAAAACATTACGCCTAAAGATTCGGCGGCAGAAAGAAAACTCACGAATTATGCCAGATATATGCTAAGCAACACTTCAAGCCGTGAATGGATAGACAATAGAAACAACATGTCGCCTGAAAAGATCCTTCAAAGTGTGTATGAGATTACGGCGCTTGAGTCACTATCGCACGATAAAGAGTTTGGCAACTTAAAAGAAAAACTACCGAACGTTGAAGGTATGAGCGAATACACGGCGGATTTAAGAACAAGAATTGTTGAAAATGCATTGTCGAATTGCTACGAAATCCTGACATGGATTACTCAAAGACCTGAAACGTTTGAATATGATAAAGAAACAAATGGTTTTATAGAGAACACGCTGAACGCCCTATCAAATTCGGATCCCGATTATTGGGCTGGCGCGGTGGCGTTCTTCTTTAATATTGACCTACACAGGGCCGGGGAAAAACCACCCATTAGTGATTTTAGCCATCAAATTGAAAGTTTCTTCAACTCAAAAAACGAATTAGAGCCTAAGCTGTTTGGATATGCCGGAGCTGCTTCACCTGAAGAAGCAACAGAGAAGAAACAGGAAGCATTAAAGACACGTTCCGGTCTGGCAGCTAAACTATTGAGAGCCGAAGCGCTGATGGGCAACAAAGAAAAATCGGAAGCGGAAGGCAGAAGCGTTGATAGCAACAAGTATAATGAGATCGACGGTCTAACAAGAGAATCATTAGAGACTGCACGGAAGATATTCGAAACAGAGGTCACTTCGAATTTCTGGTATGACGTTAAAAGTATAGGTTCAATTCAAGAATTAGTAAAAGAAGTCACCAGAAAAGACGACGACGATGATTCTATGTGGATTTCATCCGAAGACCTATTCCCCAAAAGGATGAGGTACCTAAGAAGGTTTGGAACGAAAAAGATAGAATCAAAGAATGAATACGCAAAGGCCGATAGCTACGACGACTTCAATTCAAAGCTATCAAAACTTAAAGATTCTCACACCGACACCGTGGCCCGTGCTGCAATGGATATGCTCGGATTAGATGTTCCCCTATATGTTAAACGAAACGGGAAAAGCATTAAGCTAGGACGCAGACAGTTAGCAGGCTATTGTTCGATACTAACAGATCCGAAGAAGGACAACCCTGTTTTAGAAATCGCAGTCGTAGATTATCCGGAAAGCCGTCAAAGTTCATACAAAACAACAATACATGAGTGCATGCACGGCGTCTTTGGAAATTTGAAGAAGAGCGATGGGACGAACCTTTCAAGTATGACTTCTGTTTTTAATGAGGGTATGGTTGAAATCATGGGTCAAGCTGCAACACGCAAGGCCTATGGCAAGGACTATTACGACAGGTTCCCATCTTACCTTCCTTTCGTTACAGAAACGACCATTCGTTTAAAAGAAATGCCGGAGTTCAAGGGTAAGACAGTCCACGAAATTGGAGATATACTGTGCGAAAAAATGGTGGCAAAGGACTCGGAGTTCATGAGCAATGTTGTAGAACATCTGGAATCTAGTAGAAAGAAAGATCGAAGATTAGAAAATGCCAATGTGGATAGATATGTAGAGAATATAGATCATGTTGAAAAGGTTGTTAGGGAACGAACCGAAAAACAAGGCCAGACCTATGAAAAGTCCGAAATGGGAAAACTAGTAGAGCAGATCAAGGCAGGTCTAATCTCCCTACAAGGTGCCATGAACAGTTTTCAATACAGAGAAGTTGCAACGGCTCTCTTATATCGATTACTGGAAGAAGATGAGGAAGCGGCTGAAACACTATCGGCTTTCCAATAGGAGGGAATTATGAACGAAAATATGTGGATTGACTATTTACCCGATGCCATTTACCAATTAAATGACCCGAAGAATGAAGATGCCGTGACAGACATTTTCGAAGAGCTTGATACAGACATCATCATTGAAGGCGAAGATCCTCTATACAACGCCATGAAGAAGCTAGAGGAGTTAGGCGAGAAAGACATTGCCTTCCACTGGATTTACCCCGTATATAAGAGCCGTGAAGAAGAGCTCAAAAAGGTTGAAGTGGGAGAATCCGAAGAATAACAAAAAGATTGAATAATCAAGTACCTATGCAAAATCGCATGGGTGCTTTTTTATTGCCATTAAAGGGGGTGATTGCCTCGAAACTTTAACAGGAAAGGAGATGAAACATGGAAGACATCAAAGTATACGTTCCGATTGACTCAATGACGAAATCGGAGAAAGACAACGGCGTATTAGGCCGCATTAAAGGTGTAGCCTCCACGCCTGACCTCGACAGAGACGGTGAAAAGGTCATGCAAGAAGGGCTGGACATTAGCTATTTCTTGGAGCGGGGTTTCTTCAACTGGGATCACGACAATTCGAAAATCGTCGGATACCCGGACAAAGAAAATACACAGATTACAAAAGACGGCCTGTATGTAGAAGGCTACATACTCAACACTGACGACGGAAAAAGAGTATGGGATACGGCAATCGCCCTACAAAAGAGCAACACACCGCGCAGGCTTGGATTCTCTATTGAAGGACAAGTCTTAAAGCGTGGATTGAATGGCCGGATTGAAAAGGCCAGGGTGAACAACATCGCTTTAACCTCCACGCCCGTGAACACAAAAACGTCGTGGAGCGCACTCGTGAAGAGCATGACTGGGGAAAGGCCGTTCGAAGTAAGTCCCCTGGTGAAACAAAGCCTGGAGCACGTCAAAGTCGCCTGTGATTCCGCCTTAAGTGGCGATGAAGAGGCATTGAAGTGCATGGACTACCTTGTCACTCGATCCAATGAGGACACCTCGGAAAAGGGCGTACGAGCGTTTTTGAGACTGTTTAGAGGCGTAGAGGGAGAAGAACTCGACACCTACACGAATGAAGTCTTAAAAGCGATGCCTGAAAGGAAAGGACTGTAGATGAAAAAAAGATTTAAAGGGATTCAAGATGCACTGGATGCATTGATGAAATCCAAAGACTACGATCCCCTCGATGACGAGAGGGAAGACGACGAAGAAGAAGTCGTTGATACAGAAAACGAAAATGTAGATGTTGGCAGCGACGATGTTGTCGATGAAGACATTGAAGAAGCCGCCGAAAAGGTAGACGACGATGTAGAAAAATCCGAAGGCGGCGAAGAGCCCGAAGAAGAGCCTGAAGAAGACGAAGAAGAACCCGTCGAAAAGTCTGAAGAGGACGAAGAAATCGGAGAAGAAGAGGAAGAAGAAGGCGAAACCGTTGAACTGGACTTCGAAGAATTAGTTGACAGTGTCGCCGAAAAAGTGGCTCAAAGCTTCAACGACCGAATCGACCGCCTAGAAGAAAATCTGAATCGTCTTGTTGACGTGGCCGACAAACAAAACAAGGCCATGGAAGAAGTCGATGACGAAAACGCAAAGGCTCAAGAAGAGGTTCAAAAGTCGATTAAAAACCTTGAATTGAAGCTGGAACAACAATCGGCAATGCGCAAAAGCGTTTCGAACAGCCGATATGTAGACAAATTCGAAGAAAGCAAATCAATTGACGACCTTTCAAAGTCGGAAAAAGCAAGCATTTTAGCTAAAGAGATCGAAGCCGGTAACCGCAGCATTAAAGCAAGCGACGTAACCATGGCCGAATTAGGCGGCACGATTTCCGACAGCGCACGCAAAGTACTCGAAAGACACTTAGGATAATGGAGGACATGATGAATCAAAGAGAAATTGTAGACCTTTACAAAGCATTAAGCACCAACGACTTTCAACAAATTAAAGGCCCCGGCAATCAAACAGGCGGCGCAGCCCTTATTCCCGAATCCCTTGAACAATCCCTCAAGGTATTAACCTATGACGAAACCAATCTCAAATTGTGGAGAGACATTCCCAAAGTAAAAGCCTTCTCCACCGTTGAAGAATACAACACCATTACCGATTACGGCGAAGACCTCTCCGGCTTCCAACGTGAAGGTATCGCAGGCGTGGACACCACCGCAAGCATTGAACGTAACTTTGAGTTGATTAAATGCCTGAACACCACCAGAAGCATTACCGATCTTCAAACCTTGGTCACCAACGTTACTGAACCCGAAGCATTGGAAACTCAAAACGGTATGCGCTATATCTTAGGTCAAGCCGAAAGAGCCTTGTTCTACGGCGATAGCACCCTTTCCGCAGACGGTAAGGAAGGTATCGAATGGAACGGTATCATCAAGCAAGCCGAAGCAAACAACACCATCGACTTGAAGGGCGAATACCTCACGGATAAAGTCCTGAACAACAGTGCTGAAACCGTATTGAACAACTATGGCCAAGCGACCAAAGTTTATATGCCGATCAATGTGAGCCGTGTATTCAGTGAACAATACTATCCGAATCAACGTGCCCTTATGAACGTTGAGGCAGGCAATGTAGTAGCAGGTACCACCGTCACCCAATTCAATTCCGTCGGCGGCACTATGGACGTTGTACCGAACGTATTTATGCGCCGTGGTATCACCGCTTTGGATCCGAAGCAAGCGGCCGCAGGCCAAAATCCGCCGTCCGCTCCTACCGTTAAGGCTGAGGTTTACGCAGAGGGCGAAGGCGACGCCATGGACAAAGGAACCTACCGCTATGCAGTCGTAGCCTACAACGAAAACGGCCGTTCCGTTGCCGTGGAAGCCGCACCTATAGCACTGACCGAAAATCAAGCCAAGGGCATTAAGCTGACGATCAAAAACTCCGATGCTCAACTCTTCGCCCCTGAATATTTCGTTATCTACCGCACCGAAAAAGATAAAACCGACTACTACGAAATCGCACGTGTAGGCGCTAAAACCTCTCAAAAGGGCGGCGAAACCGAATTCATTGACAAGAACGAAACCCTTCCGAACACCGCCATGGCAGTCGTAGGTGACTTTAGAGAACAAAACATCGTATTCAAGCAATTGGCCCCGATGTTCAAACTTCCCTACGCAATGGTAGGCCCCGTTCGTCGTTTCGGTGTATTCCTTTACGGTACCCCGATTGTTTACGCACCGAAGCGTTTCGTCGTCATCAAGAACATTAAAGTTAAATAGGTGATACTATGAAAATTAAAAACTTTCAGTTAAAAGGTCTCGACTTGTCCTATATGGGCGAGTCGATTCCTTTTAATGAATTAGGGGAAGCCGATGTTGAAAATGACGTCGGCGAAGCCCTACTACAATTACCCAACTACAAAGAAGTGAACGAAAAAAAAGAACCCTCAACAGACTACGAGGACATGAGCGTTCAAGAGATCAAAAAGGAACTGGAAAAGCGTAACATTAAATACGATCCCAAGGCGAAAAAAGCAGAATTGATTGAACTGTTATAAGGCGGTGAACCATGCGCAAATACATTGAAGGCTGCATGATTGAAAACCCGTCGTCGGCCCTTGAACCGGAGAAGCCGAAAGAGCCTTTCGTGCTACCGCCCGACGAGGAAGCCGAAAAACAAATCGTCATTCAAGATATGCGCACCGATGAATTACTGGATGCCTGTTTTATCGGGATTGACCTGGTCACCTATGACGGCAAGCCGTTCTCTCGGACGATGCTTGTTCAATCCATTAACAGTGCCGTCGATGCAGCGGAGCAGATGTTTGATATTTCCATTCGCACCCGTGTCGTGGAAGACGAGATCCACGACTATGAAGGCGAAAGCATGTGGAATTTCCAATACACACCGCTTTACCATCGGCCCATTCAAGAAATTTCGAAGATGGAATACTTCATCGGGAATCGAAAGATCCTTTCGGTACCTGAAGACTGGATCCAAGTAGATAAGCGCATGGGAGAAATCACCATTTTCCCGACCTCGGGAAGCATGCAACTTATTTCCCCGGACATTGGAACGGTACTTCCGTTTTTCGTCTATCGAAACTACATGCCCATGGGAATCAAAGTCTCCTATGTGGCCGGAATGAAGAAAGAGCAGATTCCGAAGAACCTGCTGGACTGGATCTATAAAAAAGCCGCCATTTCCATCTTTGAGGTATGGGGCGATCAGATCATCGGCGCCGGTATTGCTTCTTCGTCCATCTCCATCGACGGGTTAAGTCAATCCATCGGAACGACGCAATCGGCAATGTACGGCGGCGCAAGTGCCCGTATCCTTGAATACCGCAAGGACTTAGACGAGTTAACCACGATCATTAGAAAACACTTTGCACGGTTCGATGCCGTCGTCTTGTAAGGGGGGTGAACCATGGCAGCTGGCGCAAGCTTTATACCAGAAAACTTCGATGCACTAATTGAAAAACACGGATACAAAGCCATATGGAAACCTGCGATCGTTTGTGAGTGCATGGAAGAAGGGCAGCCCTACATTCATTGCCCTTTATGCCATGGAAGCGGCTATCGTTACCTTGCAAAGAAGCGAATCCGCGTCGTGTCCTCATCGTTTACGAATGAACAGGCCTTGACGATCCAGGGGATCAACGAACCCGGACAAGCCTATATAACGCCTGAACGTGGCGTTATTTTAGGTTACAGAGACAAACTGGACTTCTACGAAACGACCTGTAAGCATTCACAGACCTTAACCATGGGAAGGAAACAGACATCATCGACCTATCGGCCTATTGTGCAAGTTTCCTACGTTATGGAAGGCGAACACATCTATGAAGAGAACGTCGATTTTGTAATCGACGAGGGGAGGCACCGCTTAAACTGGATTGACGACGCCACAAAGCCACGTGAAGGCGATAAGATCAGTATTTTATACATCACTTCGCCTGAATACGTCATTACAGACATGATGCACGAATTCCGAAGTGTTAGAAATAACAGAGGGACGACAACGCCCTATGCCGTTGAGATGCCAAAACAATACTTGGCGAAGCGTCTTGAATTTGTCTATGGCGAAACCGTCAATAGAAAAAAGGAAGAGACGAAAGAGGAAGAGACGAAAGAGGAATTGTCCTATGAGTAATGAATTTGAAGCCGTCGTTCAAGAGGCGGTCATGAATACTCTTGCCTTCGCTCGATCCGAAATATTAAGAGATGCACAAAGCAAGCTACACGGCACTTTTACAAGCTATGCAATGGGTGTAAGCGGCGTAAAGATGACCGGCAAGACAAGCGGGGAAATTGTCTTGCGTGGCCGCTTTCCCCTCATGCTTGAAAATGGTTCCCCGCCATTCGACATGAAGCAAGGATTCAGCAAATCGCCGAATGTTCGGCAAGGGAAAAACGGATGGTACATGACCATTCCCCTTCGCCATAGAACAAGCGGACATTACCAAATGCCGAAAGACATACTGAAACATGCCAGAAAGCTGAACAGTGGCGAACGATTGAAAGAAGCACTGGTTAGAGAGTTAGGTTATGGCCCTGAAACGTCACATGCCGGGTATCGGTGGAAAAACTCAAAGTATGACAGTATGCAACGCATTGTTCAAACGTCGCAACCGTCCGGGAAGCAAAGTGGCCAATACATGACTTTCCGTAGAGTGTCACAGAACAGCGATCCGAAATCGTGGCAACACCCCGGATTAAGAGGTGTAAAGGCCTTTGAAAACGTAGCAGAGAAGGCCGCCAGGTACCTTGAAAGCGAGTTGAATATCTGATGATACCTCTAATTGACTTATACGTGAAACGCCTCTTAGAACACGGCATAGAGCGCCTACGAACCTATGACCTAGAGAAGTACTTTGAGTATGCAAGCCCAAAGACGATTCAAAGCATGGATACGTTGTTAAGTGACTACAGGATCAACGTTTTATGCGGATATCCTCGTGAACCGGCGCAACTTCCCTGCATTGTGGTAACAGTTGCCGGAGAAGACGAAGTTGATTATGGCCTTAGCGGCGGTATCGACGAAGGCTATGAAGAACTCGGCGACAACTACCTACGATGGGAAAAAGGATTCCACGATATTGTGGGAAACGCTCAAATGCGCATACAGCTGAAAATGGAAGTGTGGTCAGACAATGCGATCATAACGTCATTTTTATACAGCGTCGTAAAGTATATTCTTTTAGCCGCTCGTAAAGAGATGGAAGAAGAAGGCTTTTTATTATCTACCGTGAGTGGCGGAGACCTTGAACCGGCTCCCGACTACTTCACGGTTTTTGTTTACAGAAAAGCAGTCATTCTCTCACTTGAATATACCGTTCGTTACCACGTCGGCGAAATGTTCGCAGGCAAAGACGACTCTATGGCAGAAATAGGAACAACAATTGATGAAGTTGACATTAGATTGGAGGGATTAAATGGAAAAGGAAGTAAAGCGGACGACTGAAAAAGAAGTTGAAAAGAAAGAACACAAGCCCGAAAAATCCAAGCGGCTTGTACATTTCGACGAATTTTTCATTGGAAAAGATATTCGACCGGAGGCAAAAGCGGCAATCAAGATGAAGCTGGACGGCGAGATCTACAAAACCGAAAGCGAATGGAAAGAGCTCGTAAAAGATTACCTATAAGGAGGAAATATGGCTTTTAGAAAAGGGCAAACCTTTCATGGTATCCACAGACGTACACCGGGTGTTTACAGTTATGTGGAAAGCAAAATGCGCGAGGATAAAACCAATGGCGCAAAAAATATCGCCTTTATTGGCGAATCTAAAGGTGGTGTCCCCGGTGAAATCACCTTCATTGAAGACCCTGAAACCGCAAAAGAATTGTTAAAGGGCGGCCCATTATTAGATGCCTGCCTTAAAGCGTATAACCCGGTTGTATCGACAAAAGACACCTTACAACTTGGCGGGGCAGACTCTATTTTCGCCATTCGTGCAAATAACGCAACGAAAGCGAAAACAGCAGTATACCAGGCAAAAGAAGTAGACAGCACGATTCAGCGCGTCACCGAAACAAAACACGCCAATTCCACAGGCGGAGTGACCGCTTCCGGGAAATATACCGGAGAAGTGAACAAGACCTTTAAAATCACCATCACGTCAGAGGGAACGAAAGACATCGGTCAATGCGAATACATGTATTGCTTGGCGTCGGATGATGTGCCCATTGCTGAACAACTTAGCTTATCCGAAACATCGAACGCAACAGACAAAGAACTGGCAGACGGCGTAAAGGTAACGTTCAACAGCGGCACCTATACCCACGGCGACACGTTCCTGATTCCCTGTACGGCAAAGGTAACGGAAAGCGAATTTGTTTATACGCTTGAATCGAAAGACTATGGCGACCAATGCAACCACATTGCTCACAAGCTTGAAGACGGTACTGTAGCCGGAACGAAAAAGCTTACAGTCTATGACGGAATTTCCGATGAATATGAAGTATTCGATAACCTTGGCGGTGCATTTACCATCACTTACAAAGGGAAGGAAAAGTATGCGGCAATTTCCATTGTTCCCAATGGCGAAGGCGATGCGATTAAGCTTCAAACCTTTGTAGGCGAAAGTGCTGAAAAAGCCATTATCGACTTGGATATTGACCTAACAGTAGGGCAATTCAAATCGATTCGAAACCTGGCTATGTTCCTTGCAGGCTATGAAAATTATGAAGTTGAAACGGTTCCCACGATTAACGCGGAATTAAACGTCCATGACCTTGATTTCCTTGAAAAGGAAGACATCAAGGAAACGAAATCAATTACAGCCGTGTTGCGAGATCTGAAAAAGACATGTGCGTTCCAATCTGAATTTGTTGTTGCGGCGATCATCAACCGTGAAGTTAGCAACTACAACGACTATCCGTTCACCAATTTAACGGGCGGCACGGAAGGGAGACTGGCACGGTCTTTTATTCCCTTGCTTGATCTGATCGGGAAGTATGACATCGACTATGTTGTTCCGTTAACGGATGACATGAGCCTTATCGCTGAAACGAAAGAACACGTTATTCAAATGAGCGAACGCCACAATAAAGAGCGTCGTTTAATTTGCGGCACTTCAAACGGCATTACGGCAGGCGTGATGCTTCAAAATGCGAAGAAACTAGCCCACGAGCGTGTTCAATACGTCGGCCCCGGCTTCTATGCTGACGGAAAGCTGTATCCGCCTTACATCACGGCAGCTATGATTGCCGGGCGTGTGGCCTTTTTAGGTGTTGAATCGGCAACGGCAGATTGCTTCAACTTCGATAAGCCTGAAATGACGTTTAAAGAAAGAGATCGTAACAAGCTGATCGATGCGGGTGTTATGTTCTTTGACCAAGTTGTTAGCGACTATAACCATAAACTGTTTTATAGCCGACTTGTATGGGACTACACGACTTTCTCGGAATACAACGATACGTTGAAGGTAGAACGGTCTACAGGTGCCATTGCGGATCAATTATCCAAGGAACTTAGAAAAGCACTGGATAAGATGCTTACCGGTAAATTAACGCCTGTGGCAGTACTTGAAAGTGCAAAGAACAGAACCATTAGCATTTTAAAAGACTACATCAAGCGTGGAATTATTGTGGAATATCAAACGCCGGTCATTAAAAAACACAGGGATCGTGTGGATGTTTCCGTTGCAATTGCACCGGTAACCCCGACGAACTTCACGATGATCGACATGACCTTCTACGATAAAGACATTGAAATTTAAAGGGGGGATTTTGAATGGCAAGTGAAGCGAAACAAACAGTTGTAACTGGTGCGACAGTCCTATTGAAAATCGACGGCGCTACCGTTGGCCGTGCTCAATCCATTGACCCTCGTGTCACGTTCGGCACGGAAGGTGTCTATGAAATCGGGTCCATTATGCCTCAAGAACACGTTCAAAACAGATATGAAGGGACGTTTACCCTTGAACGGTACATGTTGAGAGAAACTGACTTGGCACATGCAGGCTATATCGGTCTTGGCGAAGATATTCTTCAAAAAGACATCATCGACATCGAAGTTATTAACAAGCTGGATAACAAGACGTTGCGTGTATATCGTGGATGCACTTTCAGCGATTACACCAATACAATCAGAGCAAACGCCATTGCAGGCGAGAACGCCACAGTACAGTATTTAAGCTGTGACATGGGGAAATAATCTATGAAAGAATTGCTATTAGTCAACGAACGGAAGCATACATTCACTATCGAAGGTGTAGTACAGGGTGAAGCGGTAAGCGGTGAGTTTACCGCCCACTACCCTTCTCTAAAAGATGAAATCAGAATCCAAAGTGCCTTATCTCAATTGATTTCCGGCGCAGATCTTGAATACTTCCCGGCGCGTGTCTATGACTTCGCCTACAGTATCGCCTATTTAAGCGTCGTATTAGATGAGACACCTGAATGGTTCGTGATTGATAAAATCGACGATCAACAAGTGATTATCGACGTGTATAAGGAGGTAGTCGACTTCATCAATTCGTTTCGAAGAAAAGATGAAGATAGAAGCGCTGAAGGAACTGGCAGTCAAGCCGAAGATTCAGAGGCTGTGGAGGGCAAGTAAGCTATTAGGCGTTCCGATCTACAGTGAAAAGCTAAATGACATGAACGTCTTCGATATGGCGTTTATGGACTGGCTTATTTACTTTGAAGATCCGGAGAACGTAAGAAAGTACAAGAATTCGTTCTACGATCAAGATTTCGAAGATTACTTCAACGAGGAAGCACCGCCTGTAGATATGGCGGAATTCAATGTTAACAATGCCGATGAATGGGAGGAGGTGACCGATGAGTAAGGACGTAAGGATACGTGTTAGCGCCGATACAAATGCCGCAAAAAAAGAAATTGAAGATCTTAACAAGCGAATCAAGCAAGTTGGGAAGATGGCCGTAGGTTCTCAAAAAACCGTGGGAAAGATAGAGATGGTAAGCACAGAAGAAACAGATTTTTCCGAAGCGGTAGATCAATTAGGAACAGACATAAAAGGCCTTATACAGGCAATTGACAGGCTATCCAAGAATACAAAAGGGCCGGTAGGCGGCCATTCGACAGGACAGAACGCAAAAAGCACCTCACCGCCACTTAAAACCAAGGATTCTAAGGCAAATGTTCCGGAGAACAATTCAAAGTTTTTAGAAAAAATTGGGGCGGCTATCGGAGCGGCAAAATACGCTCAAAGCTATGCTTCGGCAGGTGCATCGCAAGCAAAGAGCCTTGATTCTGAATCCATGCGGCTTTATGGTCGCCTCAACTATTTCGGTTCGGACTTTACCACTCCAAGACGAGAACTTGGGAAGATCGGTCGTCGATATGGTTACGACTACGACGAATCCTTTGAAGCCCAAAGAAGCATTCTTCGAGGTGGTTTTAAAGACAATGAATCCCTTGCATTAGATACAGAATCCGCCATGCGGATGTCAAGGGCCTACGGCATTGATTCTTCGATCCTTGCCGAAGGCTTTAACGCACAAGTGAAGCGCGGAGCCTTTGGCCAAGGCAACATGAGTGAATACCTAAACATTCAAGCGGCCGCCACTGAAAAAAATGGCATGAAAGGCCGTGAAGAAGAACAGGTTAGGTCACTGAATCAAATCGCCGAAACCATTACAAGCGGGAAACTTGAAGTATCTTCTCAAGACTTTAAAGAGGCCGCTAATTTGCAAGCGGCACTTGCTAATATTAACCCCGCCTTAAAGGGAGACAAAGGCGCTGAAGTCGTGGGGCAACTACAAGGCCTGGCTAATCCCAATGATGAACAAACCATTCGAATGGTTGGGTATGGTAGCGAACTCGGATATGGGCCTGAAGGCCTAAAAAAGGCTCGTGAAAGAGCGGAAAATATAACCTCAAGTGAATCCTTAGAAGCTATTGGAAGAAACGCTAAAGCCTTTGGAATGGACGAAACAATGTTATCGCTATTCCTTGCGCAAAAAGGATTAAAGCAAGAGACGGCGAACATAGTATCCAAAGCGTTGTTAAATGGTGATTTTAAAAGTGCTCAAAACGCTGTAAGCGAAGAAGATGGCAAAAAAGCCATTGACGACAACTTCAAATATGTCGATAAGTCCAGGGCCATGAAGCAAGAGCGTTATGACGCCAACAAGGGAAACGCGCAAGCAGAAGCGGGCAATGCCTTAAATAGCGTTACATCGCCCCTAAAGGGCATTTACAATGCACTTCCCGTGCCTATCCAAAGTGGCGCATCCATTGCCATGGGCATGAGTGGATACGGTCTATTGGGCAAGGTTGGTGGCAAAATTTCTGGTAAGGTCATCGGTGGTGGCGGAAAACAAGCCGGTGCGGCCGCATCCGGAGGCGCTACCACAGGCGCAGGCATAATCAACACGGTAAAAAATGCGATGAAAGCAACTACCACGACGGCCAATAGCGCGGATGATATCGCAAACACCACAGCGGCAGTAGCAAATAACGCAGATGAAGCCGCAAACGTCATTGGAGCCGCCGGATCTCTCGGAAAAGCCGGTGAATTTTTAGGCAAGAACAGTAAAGTTATTGGAAAGGCCGGAGTTGGAATAACGGGTGCGGTTTACGGCGTGAAAGCTATTTCAAGTGCAGCCGAAGGCGACATGAAAGGTGCGGCAGGTGATGTAGGCGAAGGCCTCGGATCCATCGGTGGCGGTCTCGCCGGTGCCAAATTAGGTGCAGCCGCAGGTTCGGCTATTTTACCTGGTGCAGGAACAGCCGTCGGGGCGGTTGTTGGCGGTATTGGTGGTATCGCACTTGGTTTATTAGGCGGTAAAGCAGGAAGAAAATTAGGCGAAGGCGCTTATGACGCTTTTTCCACTGAAGGTGAAAAGGCTGATGATGGCCGAATTAGTGAAGCTAAAAAAGGCGAAGTTAAGAGTGAATCAAGCCTTCTGACAAGAAAAGAAAAGATCTTGAAGAAAGAGGAACTTCTTGTAGACAGGATGTTAGGTGGATTCCTTGGAGAAGACTTAACGGCGCCTGACGGAAGTGTTCGTCGGCTAGAAACCGGAGATAATAGAACCAACACGAATAGTGCGAATGCTCAAAGAGAACAGTTTGCGCAACAATATGCCAACGGCATGATGGGTGGCGTGGACATGGCAGGTTCCGGAGGCGGAGATGCCGACAGTGGCGGAGGTACGAGTGGTGGTGGTTCTGTAGGCCCTTTAAAAGGAAATAACAATCACGAAAAAGCTTTTAACTTCTTCAAAAGTAGAGGTTATTCTTCGCAAGCGGCTGCAGGTATCATCGGAAACCTCATGCAAGAATCCGGAACAGATCTTAATCCGTCGTTACATCAAAAAGGCGGCCCCGGACGTGGTCTCGCCCAATGGACATACAAGTCCGACCGGTGGAACGAACTGGTAAAGTATGCCAAGAGCAAGAACAGGAACTGGGACGACTTCCAAACGCAACTTGAATTTATCGATATGGAGATGAACAATAAGAACCTCAATCCATTCTGGAAAAAACAAAATTCAAGCCTAAAATCGTTCAAGGGATCATCAAGCGTCGATAATGCCACATATTTATTTGACCGTGTCTATGAACGAAGCGGAAAGCCCATGATGAACAACCGCAAAAAATATGCGAACCAGGTATACAGCAAGTATGCGAAAAAATCCTACGCAATTGGCGTGGATCGTGTAGCGGAAGATCAATTGGCATATCTGCATAAAGATGAAGCGGTATTAAATCGCTTCGATGCAAAAGATTACAGAGAGGGCCAACGAAACAGTACGCAAAACACTAATGTTCAAACGCTAAACATCAATCTCACCGCCAACGAAAGCGTAGATGCCAAGCTAATTCAGATCATCAAGAACTACTTGCAACAAGCCACTAAAGGAAATACACTTAACGGCTTTAAGCTGAATCAATCATTCCAACGTAGACCGGTATAAGGAGGTGTCAATGTGCAGGTGCTTGTCGGCGAACCGTATGCGAAAGTTACATTTGCTACGGAAGAAGGAAACCTCGAAATAGACCAACGAATACAAAACATAAGCACGAATGACTTAGACTTTGACATTCTCTCCATTGAAACATCAAGAGACTTAGGTGCGGACGATGCGCCTACATTCACCATAGTTTTAGTTTTCAAAGAATTTTGGTTCAATCAGATTCACGGCAATGACCTTGTTACTATCGAATTAGGCCGTGGGAGCAACAAAAAGCCGGTATTTTTCGGCATGGTAGATACCATTTATAAAACGTGGTCTTATGTGGACTTACAACCGAAAAGAACCATCACGGTTGCAGGAAGAGGCTTTAACAAGGCCCTTGTACAATTCGGAATCGGCGCAATACAAGAATTAGATGTTGGCTACAGTATAGCCGGATTTTTTGAAGGGCAAAGTGCGGGATTTGGTCAATGTACGCCCGCCTCGGCCATTGAAACGGTTCTAAAGTATTACATGGATAAGGGAATTGACATGGGTTTTGCGAATGGGAAAAGATGGAAAGACTATGTTCAAACCATTTATGAAGAAAATCCGGATGATAAAGACGAATCCCTTGGAAATGTCATGGACTACTACAGCTATCAAGGCGGTCTATGGGATTACATTAAGGAACTTAGGAATGCGCCGTTTTATGAGGCATTCTGGGAAGTTGTGAATGACAAGCCTACATTTATTGTTAGGCCAACACCTTTTAATCCCGACAGATGGAAAGAATTACCGATTGTTCAACTAGATGAATTAGAACTTGTAAACGCTCAAACGGGACGTTCAGACCTCGAAACGTATACGGTTTATAGCGTTAAGGGTGAATCGATTGTATCGTCACTTGACATGGTGTTTGGTACACCTTTGTGGTACAGACCTTACTACAAGAGATATGGCCTTCGGCGCCTGGAAGTAGTAAGCAAATACATTTCATTGAGTGCCATAGCTGAAGCACAAGGACGTATGGAGAGCATGGGTGCGGGTGGCATGATGCCAGGTGGCGGAATGGTTCCCGGAGGAGCGCCCGCCGGTGACGGATCAGGTGAAGGAGGTGGATTTGCTCCTAATGGTGGAGGAAGCGGCCAACTTGGATTTCCTACAGCCCCCGGCGCCAGCTGTACTTCGCCATTCGGATGGCGTATTCACCCTATTCAAAAAACGAGAAAGTTTCACTCTGGCGTTGACCTTGGGGCGACGAGTGGAACGCCGGTCTATGCAGCTGAATCCGGAACTGTAAAAAACATCAGGTATGATAACGCGCGTGGCAACTACATTGATATACAGCATAATAACGGCTTATTGACACGCTATCAGCACTTGATAAGAAAGCCAAACTTCAAGATTGGAGCAACGGTACAAAGGGGACAGCAAATAGCGAACGTAGGATCTACGGGGATGTCCACCGGCGCTCACTTGCACTTTGAAGTACACGTCAACGGTAAAGCAGTTGACCCGGCGCCTTACATTGGCATTGGATCAAAAAAGAAAAAAAAGGGCGGAAAAGGGGATGGAGGAATCCCTATAGGCGTTCCGATACGATCCATCAAGTGGGAAGTAAACGAAAAAAAGCAAACGTCAGCAGAGAAAAAGCTTGATGAAGGAAGAAAAGTTTTCGATGAACAAACCCGTGCCATGACGGAAGAAAAAATAAAGTCCTATGAAAAAGAATTAAAATCGAAACGCGATGAAAAAATAGCCGCATTCAGCAAAGATGCAACTGTTACAAACCTCTTATCGAAAGAAGCGCTTGAAAAGCATTTAAAGGAAAAGAATGCGAAGATAAAGGCACTTGAAGATGCTGATGAAAAATCAGTAAAAGAATATGCTGATAAGTTGAGAGCGGAAAACGGCGTGAGTCAAGATTCCGTAAATGCCGTCGGAGAAGGCGGTGTATCGAAGAAAACAATCGATCTTTTTAACTGGAACATTAAAAACAACATTATGGAGAATGGGACGGTAACGGTACGCGGCAATGCGCTTTATCAAATCGGAACCAGGCTTCTAATGCCGTCTTCGCAGATTGAATACTATGTAGAAAACGTGTCCCACCATTTTATATGGAGCGAAGGGTGGACGACTGATCTTGCAGTTACGAGAGGTCTTCCATTAGGCGAGCGATTTAAGAAACCGTGGAACGAATATGAGTTGATTACTAGCGATGATCTATACGAAATTAGCGGTATTCAGCCGACGATGCAACAAATGCCGACTGATTCGGGAGACGGGAGTGGAAGCGGAAGCAGTGGCGGCGGTGCAAACGCCATGCCGTTGACGCCTACGAACGATCCTACAGGGTTCAGGAAAAAGCTAAAAACATGTGCATTAAAACGTACAGGACAACCCTATAGCAATGCCCTTAGAATGGATCCAAGCGACTCGCATAGTGATTGTTCTTCACTGGTCTATAAGTCAGTTATGGATGCATTGGGAAGAAACTGGCGTGGTACAAGTGCCCCCGGCACCAGAAACGGACAGATGCAGTGTAGCTTGTGGTACGAGGTGCCGATGAGTCAAGCGAAGCCATGGGATATTGTTTGGCGCCCCGGACATACTGAATTTATAACTGACGAAGGTGGAACGTTTGGGGCACATAGCGGAAGCGAACCTGCCGCCAAGCGAAAGAATTTCAATCCAAGCCGATGGCAAAAATGCTATCGTGTTTGCGTGTTGCCGAAAGGATGATCTATGCGGTTACAATCAAATTTAGGTAGCGTCCAATATGGCGGGCGTGCCGACTTAAACAATGGTGGCATGCTTTCTTTGGCAAAAGTTGTAAAAGTTTACGAAAGAGAGCAAACGGTAGACGTCGTCTTGATAGGGAGCGCCTACATGGGTGATAACTACGAAACAAGCGGAAAAATATCATGTTTTCAACTTGAACGATACAGCGGTTTTGATGATAAATACCAATCTGTTTATGGAGATATTACACCGCTTGCACCCGGACAGACGGTAGTTATCGGCTACATCGATGCGCTAAAAGGAAAGCCGATTATTTTAGGCACACTTCCAAGCATTGACAATGCAAGAAAGCACGCTCCAAGAATGAACGTCGGAGGAGAGGTGTTCAACGAGAGAGAAGAGAGGATGACCTCGACGCGACTTCAAGACTTCTCTTACATGAATGCTTCCGGCGAATTCGAAAAAGGTTCAAATACACGTGCTTTTTTTGTCGGTAAAAAAGAAAAAATGAGCGACCACAGGGAAGATGATTTCAGATGGGATGACTTAACACCTAAAAACAAATTCTCTTATAAAACCATTGGCGTGGATAAAGAACTTTATGATTACGAACCGTTCAATTACTTACTTGTAACAAAAAACAGGTACGAGGACGACGAGAAGACAAATTACAACAGATTCTATCACGATGCGGCAAAAGGCATTACGAGAGTATCAAGGGATAAAGAAGACAAGCTGTTTATGATGCAGCTTGACGATGAAGATAATTTTGAAGTGGTATCTCAAAGGGATACACCGAAAAAGAAGCGTCGTCCTGACGAACCGGTCATTTATGAACATCGAACGCTTCGGCGTTCAGACGACGACATTGTTTATCCGAAAGACGAGCGAAACATACCTTCCTATATTGACAGCAAAAAATATAGCAAGGTGAAAATAGCGGCAGATGGCGAAATTACAGTCACGTACCGCGAGGATGATTGCGCAACAAAAGTAACCATAGGAAAAGATGGCGTGGACGTGAAGACGACAGAATCGCTTAATGTAAAGTCCATGAAGTCAATTAGTATGATAGCCCCTTCCATTTCTATTGTTGAAGCGGATCCTGGAATAACCGTTTCTGATATTGTGGAGGAAGAATAATGAATGGAAACGCCAACGGAACCAGACAACTGGCAAGAATGGAAATGGAGTTTAAAGGGCAAAGTTACAAGTTTACATTGAATCCGGAAGTGTACGAATTAAAAATAAGCAACAAGCTTAATCTCCAATACACAAAAGTCGGCGCATTTATAGATGCATACGGCGAAGGGATAAAGGAGTTATCCATAATCGGTACAACCGGATTTAAAGGAAACAAAAAGGACGCAAACGAGGGCTACAATAAATTTGTAGAATTCAAAAAACTGGTAGAGAGATCAATCAATGACATTACCTACGGGGAAGAAGTAAAAGAATTTTTGAAATTTTACAACCATACGGATGGCGAGGCGTATGTATGTGTTCCGATTCGTATGGGGCTATCCAGGAATGTCAATCAGCCTCTTTTGTATAAGTATGACTTATCTCTGTACGCCATTCGAAGAGTGGGAGACCCTAAGCCGAAGGCTAATATTCAGATTGTCGGGAATCCACTTGGAACGCCAAAAACAAAGGATGAAACGATTAACGACAGAGATAAAGTCGAAAAAAGTAGCGGGAAATCGAAGTTTACTTTTGAAAGTGAATTGGTGCTTGATGATGTAATGTATGAAAACATGGAAAAATCATCGTCCGGCAAAATGAAAGAAAACGGGGGACAATCCGGCGATTTAATTTATACTCGAACGTCATCAACTCGTGTAATGCCGCAACAATAGGAGCAAGAATATGCTTGAAACAATTATTGAAAATCTATCTCCACTTGTTGGAACAAAATTCGATTCAATTCGATGGGCCCCGACAACGGGGCATCAAACTGCCAAAGCCTTACGCCTTGCTTCCCTTGTATGCCTGGACATAGATAACGACAAGTTTTACGACGGCCCTATAAAATATGAGTTTTCGAACAAGGTTTCAATACTAACTTCGCTGATACACACGAAAGCCATAGAACTAAGCCCAAACATCATAGATACAACGTATGTACTGACATCATCGAATTCATCAGGAGCGACAAACTTATACGACGCTCTTTTTTTGTACTCAAATTCAAAAATGTTCAACGATTCAGCCATATTTGACGTGCTCAAAACCGAACGACGATTGAGGCTTTCGGCCTATTATCGCCACGTCCTGTTCATTCTTCTTGATTCATATAGCCTAAGGTGGTCTTTGTTCGCATTGACATATTTAGGATCTGATTATGAGTATGGGGAACTTGGTTCAGAACGGCTGGATCGCCTAATCAACAACATCAGATATGTGAGAGCAAAACTTGAAGATGAAGACGTTGTTGCATCGTCTTATCTTATGCATCACTTACAGACATTGCTTCTGAACGTAGAAGCGGCGAAGTATGAACTTGGAAAGAAATACATCGAGGTGAATAGGCGTTGAGAGGAATAGTAACTCACAAAATTAAAATTGGCGATTCACTTCAAAAGCTTGCCAGGCTTTATCAGGTCAAGGATTGGCGAAGCATCGCAGAGATTAACGAACTTGAACCGCCATACATCGATTCTGTTTATGAGTCCACAGTTTACAGAGACAATCCATATGTAGCGTGCGTGGGGGATACAATTGTCATTCCTTCGGCCAGGGCATATGCGCTTTCAAACCGAACGGAAGCTGAAATTGAAAATGAGTCGTACGGGAGAGACCTTGACCTTTACGACGACAAACCCGTAGAACAAATTGTTAAAGGTGAGCTAAGGGGATCAAGAGATATCAACGTCGTTTCGGGAATCGCTAACTTGGCACAACAGCTAATGACCCTACTGACGGTAAAAAGAGGTGGTTTATTGCTTCATCCGGATTATGGTTCCAACTTACATCTGTATGTCGGGAATCGTGATTCGATAGCTACACGGAACAAAATACGATTCGAGGTAGAGTCCTGCTTGCGGTCGGATTTTAGAGTTGAAGATGTACAGGACATAGAGGTCGAAAGATATGACGATTCTTATGTTGTTACCGCAAAGATTATTCCCATACCGCCTCACAGTGAATTCGATTTTGAATACAAATTAAGACGATAGAAGGGAGGGACTATGGCCTTTAAAGTAAAAGGATCAAAAAACATACTCAAGAAGTTGATTGCGCACGTTTCTTATAACACTGAAAAGATCACTGACTTTAATGTCGGAAGTGCGGCACGAACTTTGCTTGAATCTGTAGCATTGCAAATTGAAGAATTTTATTACGACATGCAAAATGCCGTATTTTATGCTATCAGAAATTCAGGATATCACGCATTCGGCTTCTACAAGACCCCGGCTACGCGCGCCAGAGGCTACGTCACAATATTTTTTGATGAAGCATTAAGAGACCCAATGACGATTCAAAAGGGGACGCGATTCCACACCGGAGACAATCGGATGAAGAGAACATTTTATCGTGCGGTAGATAATGTGAAAATCGAAGCCGGATCACAGGCAGGTATTATTCTGATTGAATGTGAGGAGACAGGGAAGCGTGGAAATGCCGTGGCTGGCGAAATATGTAAACTGGCCGTTGGAAAAGCCAATGTATTTGCTGTAGCTAACACCGAAGATATCGTCACGGGAAAAGATGAAGAAACAGATGACCACCGGGCACAACGATTTAAAGAATATGTTCATACACTACAGCGCGGAACGAAAGAAGCGGTGGAATACGGAATTAAACAGGCGCCAGGCGTAAGTGGCGTGTACGTTGACGACACGCATATTGGTTTCATGATTGCCTATGTGCACGACAGAGACGGAAACCTAAGTGACGACTTAAAGCAGGCGGCACGTTATGCGGCTTACCAATACAGGAGCGGCGGAATTGAAGTAGAGATCCGTCCCATCGTAAAGAAAACCGTTGACGTTACGGCCAGCGTATTCTATCGCCCGGAGGTCAACGACACACTTTATGACGCTTTAATCGCAGCCGCCATTGAACGATATATCGATAACATGAAAGCCTCACAAGACCTTAATTATTCATCCCTTGTCGCCTATCTCTATGACCTATACGAAGAGTCCATCGAATATCTAAAATTTGAAAATGACAATGATGTAATTGCATTGCCGAACGAATTGCTTCGCCCCGGTCAGATTAAGGTCAACGAAGAAAACAATATCGTGATGGAGGGTTACTAATGAACTTTCTTAACTCGATATTCTATAAGTCACTGGTGGCTTTATATCGCTTAAATATCGATGCCGACGGAAGAACGAAGAACATCATTGTAGATGCAATATATGAAGGCCTGGTAATCGGAAGAAATGGCTTGGATATAGCAAAGTTGGAGATGGCGCTTGAAACGGCGACCGATGACTGGTTGGATTTTTGGGGAAATACCTACGATGTCTTGCGATGGAACGGCGAAAGTGACGACGATTACCGAATCAGAATCATTGAAGAAATCACCGCACCGAAAAACACCATTGAATCAATCAAACAGGCGACGGCAAGGCACCTGAAAAGAAAAAACAGGAATTCAACAATCGAAGCCAAAGATGTCCGCGTATTTGAACCGTGGACAGAACTTTTCAAGCTAGATGTACGAGGCTACCTCGATGGCAGAGGTAGGCTTATTTCCTATGAATACTGGAATTACTCGGTCATTGACGTATCACTTCCGGACAGTAGTTTAATCACGCCTGATCTAATCAGATATTTGAACAAAATAAAAGCCGGTGGAGTAAAAATCGCCTTTACAATTTCTCCGATTTGGGAAGTAGTGACGGATCCGATCAGAGAACAACGGGACAAGAATATTTACCAAAAAATTTGGCAACAGTTGTACATTTACGCCACAGATCAATTTGACGGCTTCCGCCTGCTTATTGACGGGGCCTCCTCAAAACTTATGGACAGTGGAATGGGAAGTCGCCTTGACGTTTCGGGGCGCCTTGACGGCATGGCCAATATTTTCTGGGAAGGCATTGAGCTTACACGGAAATACTATGCAACGGGCTTTATAAGAAATCCCCTCGGAAGTGCCTTGTTAGACGTGACCGACTATGAATATATGAGTGGAAAAGAGTTGACCATTGAAGAGGCCATTTCATTGGAGGAAGAATCATTTAACGGAACGCGTACCAAGGAGAAAAAGCCGGTAATCACGTTGGATCCCATGACAATCACTACGTCCATGGAATCTTCAGATAATGGTGCCTATACGTCTTATACAACAGGCGAACCCTCAAGCGACCTCTATTATTTCGGTCAATCAGACCTATTTGATTTTATAAGCGCCGATGAAATTCTTTCGGAAGTTTCGAATGTCACTTTAGGAGAGATTGAAGAAGCACTTGCAGACCCAACGGCCTTGAAGAAAAACATCAACACCAGGGCATTCCAAAGACTTGTTCGAAACCTAATGGAAGAAACCAATTGCAGAGAAAGTGAACAGCGTCCGATTACCGTAACGACGACGAAAATTTAGGAGGAAACATGGCTATTGAAACAGTTTACAACGATATTTACGAGCGCCGACCGATTATAACCAATGCCGCACACTGCGCCCGTGCCATTTCACTTGCGACAGGAAGTGACATTTATTTCGGAATTGGCCGAACGTCACCTTGGGAAAAAGAAAATGATGAAGGTTTTGTCCCGCCGGAACCGGACATCAATGCCGAAAATCTTGACGAACTTGTCGGGATGAAGAAGGCAGACCGCGTGACGCTTGTTGAGCCTCACACAGAAGGTGAAATTGACTATGCGGGCATGCGGTTTAGGACGCTTACCACAGAAGAAGCAATGCAACATAAGGCCCGGTGGGTGTTGATCGAAACAACTATCTATTTTAAAGAATTGCCGCCCGTTTCGTATCGCCAGACTGGTGTCTTCTCTCATGTAAAGCCAAAAGAAGGAATTGAAAACACATCTGTTCTATTGGCAAAAGATATTGAAGACGTTGGGATTCTGGAAGTAATCAACAATAGAAAAGTTGTTACGAGACAATCTGACACAAAAGATACTTATTTTATGATTGTAGAGTGCTAGGAGGAAATATGGCTAAATTTGACCAATCGCAATCGCCTTACTACGGACGACAATTGGAGGAAACTTATCATCAGGTTTTATATAAGTCCGGCATGCACGTACAATCAGCCGAACTCAACGAAACGCAACTTATCTTGAAAAGAGACATGAAGGGCGTTGCGGATTGTTTGTTGAAAGACGGTTATATTCAAAGTGGCGTACAAATTATTATCAACGAAAAGAAAGTTACTGTTACTGATGGGAGAATCTACCTTGAAGGTGCTGTAAGGGACTTCCACTCTCAAACGGTTGAAATCACAGGAAAAGGCATCGAAAGAATCGGCGTGAAGGTGGTTGATGAAGTTGTTAGTGCCCTGAAAGATAAAAGGCTTCTATCTCCCGCTGCTGGTTTTCCGAATTATGGCCTCGAGGGTGCGGATCGCTTAAAACAAGAAGTGATCTTGACAGTCAATGACGACGATGCAGTGACCATATTCCTTTTGCAAGACGGCAATTTGATTAACGAAAAACCAAACGACGACGGTTCGCTATTGGATCTGTTCTTGGCAATTCTCGCACGCCGAACCTACGATGAATCAGGACATTATAAAGTGTGGGGGCTTGAATTATCTCAAAAAAATCAATATGACGATGAAAGCCTCTATCTCACATTAAGTGAAGGGAAAGCCTATGTAGAAGGTTGGGAAGTTGAAAAACAAACGGCGACAACCATTCCAGTTAAACGCTCAACGGCTACACGTCATGTATTCAGTGAGCCGAAAGTGTACGAAAATCAAACGAACCAATATAGGCTGAACAATTTTCCTGTATCGAATATTAAAAGAGTCACCGCATTGATCTCTGTTTCGACGGTTCAAACGCGTCAAGGCTCCATCAATGGCTCTGACCCCATCGCAAGTCGATACAGCCCCGTTGTTGACATTCAAAGCATCAAGCAAGTGAATAGCGATGTCACCTACAAGAAAAATGAAGACTTCGTTCTTGAAGGCGATACAGTCCGGTGGCTTCCTGGCGGGAAACAGCCGAACTTGGGTGCAACTTATAACATTACATTTACCTACAACAAGCAAATGATTCACGGTGTAGACTACAAGCTAAAAGGTGATCGTGGTTCTTACTATGTTGAGTTGCTAGAGGACGGCGACAAGCCCGTAGAATCGTCTCAAATGCAAATAGACTATGACTTCTACTTGCACTATATTGCCTCTATCACGCTTGATAAAAACGGCTATGTGCGCGTCGTAGAAGGCCAACCGGACGCATTGGAAAAGATCGCCCCGGCGGATATTGCAGATCAAAAGGTTCTTGTTTTAGGCTATGTTCACGTGGCACCGATGGACGACACGCTTTATATCACCAATTCCAAGAACCTCCGCTATTCAATGGAGAAAATTCAAAAAATGGCTGATCGAATGGAGAACATGGAGATCAATCAAGCCATTACTGACCTGGACAAAGAAGCCATGGACGGCGAAGACGTTTCGCAATTAAAAGGTATTGTGACAGATTCTTTTATTTCGTTCGTAAAATCCGACGTGAATCATGAAGAATACACGGCATCTATCAATCCTGCTGAACAGTATCTAACCACTGGATTCAAGGAAACGTTGCATAGACTATCGATTGACAAGGAAAAGAGCACGTCACATAGCATTTACAAACGCATTGCTACGGGAAAATCAAAAGAGATTACAAAAGATATTCAGCCGTATGCCACTGAATCACACTTAATCAATCCCTATACCGTTTTTCCGTCGCCACCGACGATTGATATTTTCCCTGCGATTGACAAATGGATCGACACGAACAACGTTGTTGTCCAAGAAAACGGCGGGACTGTTGTGCGCAAAGCGAACATCACACCGCCCAATAGTTGGTATAGAGAGGAAGGAGTTACTACTTCCACAAGAACCGAAACGAGTACATCGTATAGAACCATTGAATCCGCTGTAGAATTTATGCGGCCAACTGAAATTACAGTCATTGGTAAAAACTTTCGTCCTTATCAAAACAATATTAGAGTTATGTTCAATGACATAATTGTTGATACAAAGCCGGAAACTGACTTATATTCCGGAGCGAATAAATCTTTAAAGGCAGACAAAGACGGCGTAGTAAAAGCCACGTTTACCGTTCCACCAAATGTACGATGCGGGACTGTTGACGTAAAGATCTTCAGCGATTCGTATCCTGACTTGATAGGTAAAACCCCGTATACAGCAAACGGGACACTCAAAACGACAAGAACAATTCACACAACGACAAATTACGTCTTTCAATCCGTTGTATGGAAATACGTTGACCCAATTGCACAAACTATTGCTTTTACAGAAGACCGTATACTGACGGCCGTGGGGCTTTACGCAAGCAAGGTGGATCCGGAACACAACATTATCGTACAGATAAGAGAAACAGATAACAGCTATCCAAGCGAGGTGGTGCTCGCTGAAAAAGTCTTGCGCCCGGAAGAAGTAACCGAAAGCCAAGATTCAAGTGTAGAAACCAAGGTAGTATTCGATGACCCCGTCTACATGAAAGCCGATCAACAATACGCTATTTCGGTGCTAACAGAATCTGATACATCGTCGCTATGGGTTCAAGATCTTGGCAAAACAGATATTTTAACTCGCGCCATTGTTATGAAGAATCCTTATATCCCCGGCGTTATGTTTTCGTCTTCTAATGCCATGACGTGGACGGCACACCAAACCAAGAACCTGAAATTCAATCTTTACTGCAACGAATACGAAACGGAATCTATGCTTTACTTCATGCCGATCAATGGCGTGGATTATGACGGTCTTTCCTTGTTGGCTGATACTTCCGTTCCGTTGGATACGTCCTTAACATGGGAATGCAGCACAGATGGCGGAAATGAGTGGTTTCCTCAAGCGGTTAACGAATACTTACCGTTTAACAAATCCATTGACAAAGTGCTGGTTCGTGCCCATATAAAGGCTAAACACAACATTTCACCGTCTATCGCAATGGATTCCTTGCTTCTTGTTGGCAAGAAAAACCTTGAGAAAAGTAGCTATGTCATTCGGAACCTTCGAACTGACACGCCATTTACGAATGTAAAAGTTGTTGCCGACGTCTACGCTCCGGCAGGAACCGGCGTGGTTTTTTATTATGCAACGGATACAGATGGCAAGGCCTGGAAGACACTAACACAACAAGGCAAAGGGAAAGTGAAGGAAGTAGGCGGCTATATCGAATACACCTACACCGCAACAACCGAGAGTGCTCAAAACTTCCGTGTAAAAGTAGACCTATCGACCAACAACTCGACGATCACGCCACGCGTGAAGAATCTGAAATGCATTATGACGAGGTAGCCATGAAATATAAAGTAGATGAAAACGGGGCATTGATTTTCGTTGCTGACAAAGATCCGAAATCAAACGAGAACCTATATCTTAGAATTGAAGAGTTGGAAGAGCGAGTAGAAAAGTTGGAGGCGGCAAATGAACCAAAAGAATGAATCTTTTAACGCCTTCATCACCCGCATCAATTCCGAATTAAAAAAGATTGAAGAATCGAACACCAGAATAGATAAAGTTGAAAAAGTCCAACGCCTTATCAACGAAACCTTCCTTCCGAAATTTGATAACCGACCGATCATATTCGAAAGTGAATCTGCAATGGAAACATCAGACATCATCAAAAAAGGTGATGTCTGTATGGTTTTCTATAACCGTGAAAATGCAGATAGCTATGTGAAGGTCTATCGAATTGACGACTCAAATGGGGAAGGTACAAAGATTGCTCTTAAAGATCCGGCCCTTTCCGCGTATCCGATAGCAGTGACAAATAATGGAGAACAAACAATGGAATTAGAAATGGTCATGCAAGCCATTGCTGAATTGTCCATGTATATTGCGGAACTAGAGAAGAAAATAAAGTAGCAGATGGAGGTAGAGTGTGACATTTAATGAAAAAAGCGGGCTGGTCAAGGTGTGGGTGACTCTCATTAAAAAGGGGATCTACTCTATCGACCAGGTTCCCGAACTAAGCAACTTAAAAACAGTTGTAAGAAAGGTATTAGGATAGGTGGAACACATGGAGAAACTTCAATTGCAAAGCCCGCTCCGAAAGATCATAGATGCAATAAATTCTGTAATCGAACGTTCAAACAATGATGCAGATCTGTTAAGAAGCTTCCGAAATGAACCCGAGAAAGTCGATATTACACTTCCGACAAAGAACTTGAATGGTGAACTACTTGAAATTAAGACGTCTGGTCAATACAAAGTGCGCTATGTAACGGAAAGCGGTAGTGTAAGCGTCTATCTGAATGACGTAAAAGGCGTGAATGGATTGCGTTGTGACCTAAATAAAAAGAATAGCAGTGCTGACCTATTGTTAATGAGCGGTGACGTTCTATGTTTCAAAACAAAGGATACGCTACCTGGCGAAACAGTCAATATCACGTTAGTAAAAAATTTAATCGGCTACATTTACGGAAATGCAGAAGATCTCAATAAAGTAAATGTCGTAGCCGCAACGTTAAAAAACGGGCTTTCTAAAATCGATGATTATGCACGCAACGTGAAGGATGTAGAACTACAGAACAACGATCTATCCGAAAACTTGGCCGATCTTCGAAGAATTACAAGGACAAAAGTAGACAAGGTAGTAGGGAAGCGGCTTTCAACTTATGATTTTGACGATGCATTCAGAGACCAGTTAAGGAATCTATCTGTTATTTCTTCCGATGTTGACGGAAACGGGATTTATAGAACGGTAGAGTACAGGGATAAGGACGAGAATCTCGTCTTTAAAACACAGCTAATCGGTTCCGCACCAAGATATAGCCAAGTCAAGCTTAATTATTACAAAAAGAACACATTAGTTAACTCGCAGACATGGGGCTTGACCTATGATGTGAACGACTTTGCGTATAGAAAGGAAATGCAGAAGTGAACGTAGATTATTTGCTGACAGCCCATGGGTTCGGCAGAAAGAAAACCAAAGATGAAACACCGCCGCCGAGGGTAATTGGCTTTACTGCCAAGGCATCCGGAAACGACATTAGGCTAACGTGGACGAATCCTGTAGATACTGACTTCGTTGGCGTGGCAATTGTAAAGAACACATCGAACTATCCCACGACTGTTTATGACGGAGAAACAATCTATAGCGGCAAAGAAACGTCATTTACGGATGCAAGCGTAGAAAAAGCAAAATATATCTATTATCGTGCCTTTAGCTATGATTATGACAATAACTACAATACCGAAGACGGACAAACAGCGGTATCTATCGTCAAGGGAGAACAAACACCCCCTTCTGCACCTGTTTTAGAAAAGGCAGATTATAATTCGGTTGTTTTGAAGAAGTACGCAAATTATGAGTATAAAGTTGGCAATGGAAGTTGGCAAACAAGTAATCAATTTGAAAATCTTAATTCAAATACCGATTATGTTTTTTATCAACGGAAAAAGGCGAATGAGTTTTACAATGCTTCCAATTCAAGTAGTGGACTTAGTGTAAAAACATTAAAACCACCTTATCGTGTTATGACGGCGGTGATTGACCAGTCTAATTCTAATCCGCTGACTTGTATCACATATGAAGATGACGCTAGAACCATGACCAAAGGATCTCCTGAATGGGATGATTTTTTCGGTGCGAAGTTAGTGTTGTTTAAGAACGGTCAAGAAGTTAGGGATCTAAAAGATTCTGAATTAAATGGATTAAGTCCGGCTGATGGTGATGTCATGGTCAAATTTAAGAGAATGGGTCTAAATATACGCACCGTCGGAGATAAAGTATATGTAACGATGACAGAAGATCCTGACGATAATAACTTCAAGTATTATGCCCACACAAGGGGTGCAAAAAGAAAAGAAGCATTTTATCTTGGTGCTTATTTGGGTTTCTTAGATGGAAGCAAACTAAGAAGCGTTACCGGGAAAAAGCCACAAGACAATAAGTCAATAACAGATTTCAGAACCTATGCGCAAGCAAACGGTAAAGGCTATGACCTGTGCGGTTTCTATCAGCTTACATTTTTACAGGCTATATATGTTCTAAAATATGGGAATCTTGATTCACAAACGGCCATAGGCAAAGGATTGACAGGCGGTAATGAAAATACCTCAAACACAACTGGGGCAACAAATGGTAAAGGCGTAGACTACGGAACGGTAAATGACACACAACAAATGAGATTCCAATTTATAGAAGATTTTTACGGCAATAGATTTTGGGCGATTGACGGTATTTCGAGTGATAAAAATTTCAATATTTTTACTGCGACAGACAATTTTAATAATGACAAAGTTGGTTATAGAAACTTTGGTGGCGCACCGATTAGTTCTGATTTTACGAAGAAAGCCCATGGAACAAGCGAACTTGGATTTATTGCAAAAGAATCTGGTGGGAGTGAAACAACATATTATTCAGATGGTTTTGTTTGCTACCCCGACAAGCTTCTTTTTTTTGGCGGTTGGACTGGGAACGGATTAAAAGCCGGTGTCTTTTTTTGTTTTTTGTTTTTCAGTCCACAATCAGCATCAACGGCTTTAAGCGCACGTTTAATGTTTTTATAAAAACATCGGAGGTGAAGAAATGAAAAGATTGAAAGATGTACGAGGAAGCAAAGAATCTGCGAAGGAATTGATTATAGGTAAGGACACAGTTTATATTCATTCGAATATAAGAAAATTTGAAGGCGGTGATGACAATGATTTAATGAGTGGCGGCGAGATGTATGTCTATGACGAGATCCAGATGTCAAAGGACGAATATCTTGAAGATATACAAAAAAAGTTAGAAGTAGCAAATCAAGCCTTAGCAGATATGATGTTAATGATGGGAGGAATGGAATAATGTCAATGTTTATAGCATTACGAATTATGGATGGTACTTTTAAATACAAACAAATCTTCGGGTTTAGAATTTATCAACGGTACAAACCCGACACCGATGCCATCTTAATCGCCGAAGGCAGAGAAGATTTAATTCAAGAATAATAGGGGCCCATGACGGGCCTCTTTTTCTTTACTTAGAAAGAGGTGATGTATGCTTGAACTGTATCAACCTATCGTGAATTTTGGCGTCCTCGTCGTCATTGCGGCGATGTATCTCTGGCAAACACCAAAAACCATTGAAAAAATCACGAAGGTTATCGAATCAAATACGAGTGTAATCAAAGATAGCAAGATATATCACGAACGCATGGAAGCCGTATTAGCTGAAATGCGCAAAGATGTTGAAATGTTAAAGGAAAGCAAAAACTACGACGAAATCCACGATATCCTTATCAGAATCGAGGGCAAGGTGGATTCACTGGGAAAATGATGTGGCGGTATAGCCCGCTTCATCAATTGGAGGTGTAAAGTGGTTAAGATATTACTAGACCCCGGACATGGAGGCGGCAGGGCTTACAATCGAGGTTTTAAACAAGTTGGCAATCTCCCTTATTGCAATGAGGGCGACTGCAATTTTATTTATGCACGGGATTATTTAAAGCCGGCTCTCGAAGCTTACGGCTTTACAGTAGGCATGACAAAAACAAACATCGCCCCGGATATCCCGCTGAAGACGCGCGGCGCCATGGGCAAGGGCTATGATCTGCTTTTATCCTGTCACTCCAACGCCTGTGACGGCGGTGTCCGTGGCGTGGAGGTATGGGACAGCACCAATCCACGTGAATCGCTTAAGATGTTAGGAGAAAGAATCTGCTCTAATGTTTCGGTAACTCTCGGCATTCCGAATCGTGGAACGAAGTATCGAAGAAATTCCGCCGGATCAAACTTCTACGGCATTCTACGCCATGGAATGGCCAAGCATAACATGATTGTTGAACATGCCTTCCACGACAACATCAACGATGCTGTGGTTTACCGAACGAATCTGCAAAAGACCGCTGACGCCGTGGCCCGTGCCGTGGCTGAATACTTCGGGAAGGCGAAGTCAACAGTACCGCAGAAAACGGCACCCGTGGTTTTAAATGAAGAAAAATTTGTTCAAAGCGTGGTGGATTGTCTGAAGGGCAAGAAGTTAAATATTCTTCCTTCTGTGACTATTGCCCAAGCGATCTTAGAATCCGGGTGGGGAAGAAGTGAATTAGCGAAAAATGCCAATAACTTATTCGGCATTAAAGCCAGTAAAGACTGGAATGGAAAAACCTACTCTAAACGAACAAAAGAGCAAAAGCCTACCGGGGAAATCTACGAGATTGTCGCCGACTTCCGCGCCTACAATAGCATCGCTGAATCAATTATGGATCATGACGCATTTTTCGTATCGACGGAATGGCGACGGAAGAATTACGCAGCAGTGCTAAATGCAAAGAATTACAAGGATCAGGCGAACGCTTTACGGTCTTGCGGTTATGCGACGGCACTTGATTACGGAAAACAGTTGATCCAGCTGATCGAACGATTGGGCTTGCAACAATACGACAAAGGAGTTGAAAAGTACGTGACGAGAGATATCCAAACGCCCTCGAACTGGGCAAAAGACGAGCTTGAAGAAGCAAAGAAACTTGGAATTACAGATGGTTCGAACCCTGGAGCGAACACGACACGGGAAGAAACTTCGGCAATGGTTTTACGCGCCTACAAAAAACTGGAAGCTGAAATCGTTGAATTAAAAAAAGAGATTCAAGATTTTCGAAGTGTAGTTGAAAACATCAATGGCGGTGCAAAAGTAGAAAATAAATGTGATTGCCATAACATTAAAACCGGAATTTAGGAGGTCAAAATGGAAAACGCAATTGTCATGACGACAGCCGTCTTAGGAATTGTTCAAGCGATCAAAATTGCCGGGCTTCCGAATAAATATGCGCCCATTGCAGCGGTTTTAATCGGTGCAATTCTCTATGTATCGGTATCCGGGGTTAGTCCGGAACATATTTTAACCGGCATTGTAATTGGATTGTCCGCCGTAGGGCTTTATGAAAGCGGAACCCGCGTAGGGGACGCCAAGATGTCGATTGAAGGCAAGTAGTAAACAAGCCATAGAATCACATCTATGAAGAATTAAACAGCCTTAAATTCGATCCTGTGAGGTCGTTTTTTTGATGTTGAGGGGATAGTTTCGGCTATCCTCTTTTTTTGTGCCAAAAAACGGTATTTCGTGATATATTTTATTTACGAGGTGAAACTATGAAGGTCGGAGATAAGTATGGCGAATGGGAAATCATCGGAGAGGCGTCAAGGCCGTATTATTCGTTATGTAAATGTTCCTGTGGCGTGATTAAGGAAGTAAGTAATAGCACGCTTCGATTGGGAAAATCTAAATCGTGTGGGCACAGCGTAGAAAGGCAAACGAGAGACCGATGCTATAATCGCACCGATCAGCAGGTCTTAGGCAAGAAATTCGGAAAACTAACAGTGATTAAACGTGTCAATTCACATGGCAACTCGCAATATCTATGCCGATGCGATTGTGGAAACGAAATAATTGTTAGATCAAGCTATTTGTTAACGGGTGGCAGGAAGTCTTGCGGTTGTCTTAGAAGTGAAAACTCAAAGGAATTGATGGAATCAATCAAGCAGAGAGGTGACAACGCAAGAGATGCGAACAGATTCGAAGGCACAAACATTGCTTCCCTGAATGAGAGCCTTTCAAAAAGCAATAAGACCGGCTATAAAGGCGTATCTAAGATGAAGAGTGGACGATACAGGGCATACATATGCATTCGAGGCACCCAAAAGCATTTAGGTAGCTTCGATACAGCCGAAGATGCAGCGGAAGCACGCAGAATTGCAGAGAAAGAAATATATCAGCCGATCATTGACAGGTACAATGAAATGAACGAGAAAGATTAAGAAGTCTGCCGCCGAAACATCCGGTGTCAGGCTTTTTATATTTAAAGAAAAATAAAACTCGCGCTTGACTTTGTACAAACTCTAGTATAAAATTATATCAAGATAAGATTCTAGGGGGGTGAAACGTGAAGAGAATCATTAAGGATAAAGTATACGACACCAGTACTGCGGGTTACATCGGCGAATATAGCCGGATGGAAACAGATAGCAAGTATTGGTTCAAAGAAGAATTATACAGGAAGCGAACGGGAGAATACTTCATCTATGGTGTGGGTTTATCGGCAAGCACTTATGACGAGGTGATTGACGCTAGCAGCCAAGGTTCGGAGAAAATTACCCCGATAAGTTTTGAAAACGCCAAGTTATGGGGAAAAATGCACCTCGATGCTGAAGTGTACGAAAGAGAATTCGGTGTGAATAGTGATGACGAGAAGGTGGTCGGCCTTCATGTGCAGATACCGATAGGGCTAAACGACAAGCTGGAAGCCAGGCGTTCTTCAGAAAACAAAACAAAAGGCGAAGTGGTGACCGAAGCATTGGAAAAACACTTAAGGGGGGAAGGGAAATGAAAAGATCGATAAGATTCAAGACGAAAAGAGGAAAAAGCGGAGAAATTCGTTTTGATTCAGATAGCCCGGACTTCATAAAATACAATGCCATCATTATTTACGACGACGGAAGCGAACCTATCATCGGTGATGTTTATAACAGTAAGGCGGACGACATTGTTCATATCTCTCTCAAAAATCCTGTAGAAATTGACGGGAAGAAACATGCCGTCATGGGTTTACTCGATAAAAAAGCAAAAACCGAATACCGGAAAATCAGGAAAGATGTATATAGGGAACAACGGTGGAAGAGGCAAAACACGCTCACGGAAGAAGACAAAGAGAACCTATCCAAGCCTTTGTACTACTACTATGATAGCTCTACCTACGAAAGCAACATGGTAAAGATCGATCCAGAAGATAAGATCTGCGCCATGGCGAGGAAGTATGCTATCAACCATAAAATAGATAAGTTGGTTAGTATGTATAATGTGATCGAAAAGTTTAGGAACAGCGAGATGCTAAGAGATAAAGCCGAAAAAGACGGCATTTTATCGGATGACGGCTATAAGCAAGTTGAAATAACTAACGAAGAAGCATGCATCGTTGTCGAGGAGTATTTCGAAGAATTTCTTGCTGAAATTACAGAAGAAGAGGAAAAAAGGCTGGATTTAATTAAGAAAGCCAGAGAGTCGGGCGTGCCGCAAGTTCTCTATAGAGTGTTTGCAGAATGCAATGATCCAGATGAACAATGTGATTTGGACGTTATCACCACGTACATTGATGGCGAAGGTAACACCGAAGTACACAGACAACACACTTGGTAAGACGAAATCATAAAACAGATCGAAAAATTCGGCGACAAATAATAAAAGCGGGGTTCGCTCCCCGCTTTTTAAATGCAAAAAAATCACGGACACATAAATGTATCCGCTACAAAAACTATATGAGTTTTTCAATCCACTTCAATTATATAGATTATCTCTTTGCGCGTCTATATCCAGCCGCTTGGGCTTCGGCTTCGCTGTTGAAATAGACGATATTTTTCGGCGAAATCTTGTTATAGCTTGCGCCGCCGGGAAGGTGATAGATCATGGAGTTTCTATTCCCTCTTATATAGCCTTGTCCTACGGGCCCTTTCGGAGCGACGGGTTTCGGCGCAGGCTTAGGAGTAGGTTTTGGCGTCGATTGAACGGGACATTGGCCCCACAACCCTGTTCCGTTACCTCTAGCGGCTTGTTGCTTCTCTAAGAAGTAATCAGCGTATTTTACATCGGGCGGGAAGGTTGCGACCTTGCCATATCCTTTTTCAATCAGTATGCTGTTAAAGCACATTTTCCCTACTTCGGCATACGACGGGTTATTAGATGAAGGTCTTGCGATCCATACATAACGTAATAGCCGGCCATAACGATCTGTTTCGCTAAAGTCCTTTTGAAGATACACGGTCTTTCCTGCTAATTGGCTTGTTGTAAAATTGGATGCTTCACGTCCATAACATTCTACGCCTTTTTTTGGATGCTTCGTTTCAGGGGTGTCAACTAAGATCATTCTTACCTTACGACCGCCACTGACCACAATGGTGTCTCCATCAACGACCCGTTCCACCTTTACAGCTTCAAAGGTGTTACTTGCAGGCTTTACAGTGGGCTTAGAATATCCCGTGCCTACAACTGCGGTGGAGTTTTCATTGTCCCATGAAACGGGTTTGCCCAATGCTTCCGCAATAACCCGCAACGGGAGATAGATCCGATCATTTCGTATAATGGTCTTTGTATCCATCTCGACTTTTTCATCACCGGCGCCATAAAAGCTTTCACCGGGAAGGAAAGCATAGACAATATCATCGATGACTATAAGGGCTTGCCTTACATCGGGATCCCATTCCACTTCAAGGCCCAATGCTTCGGAAACCTGGCGCAGCGGGACGAGTGTCCGATCATTATATAGGATTGGCGCAACGTCGCCTGTAACATAACGGCCTTCTACCCACAATTTCATATCTCTTTGTGCGCTTGCCGGTCTCGGAATAAAGCTAACAAGCATCATAAGCACTAAGAGAAGAGACAATTTCCTTCTTTTCATGTATGTACCTCCTTTTCTTATATCATTATATCAATTGCTTACCGAAAAATTCTATGAAATGAGTTAAAATGAGTTAGGAAACTAGATTACATTCTATAATGTATGGTAATGGCGCACGGTTCGGATTTCCCGCACCATGTAGACTCCCCATATCGAGTTCATCGGGACTCGATGGCGGGATGTCCTATTGACGAGATTAACCTTACAGCTTTCAGTTGTAGGGTTATTTTTTTGCGAAAAATACATATTCGGCTAAATAGTTGAATGACGGGAAGGGTTTATATTACAATAGGTTGGATCGAACAGAGCAATTATTTAGATTGATATAAAGGGGAATTCTATGAAAATAGCATTTGATTGTCAGGGCGGCGATCACGCGCCTCAGGCTATTGTAGAAGGTGCACTGAAGGCGAAGGACGTCTTAGGTATTGAACCGGTATTTTTCGGCGACAAAACGCTTTTATCGTCCTTCGAAGGCGTGGACGAAGACCATATTGTCCATTGCGCCTCGGCCATTGAGCAGGAAGACAGTCCGGCATTGGCCATTCGCAAAAAGAAAGACAGCGCCGTCGTTCAGGGGCTGGCTGCATTAAAAGAAGGACTGGTTGACGGCATGATCAGCGCAGGCAGCACCGGCGCTTTATTGGCCGGCGGTATGTTTATCGTGAAGCGCAAAGAAGGCGTGGAACGGGCGGCCCTTCCTGTTTACTTGGAGATCAGCGGCCAAAAGAAATTGATTTTAGACGTAGGTGCCAATATGGATGCCACACCGGAGATGCTTTTGAGCTTTGCAAAAATGGGCCAAAGCTATTTGCAGGATACGGAAGGCGTGGAAGCGCCGACGGTGGCTTTATTAAACGTGGGCACGGAAGAAGGCAAGGGCAATCAACAGGTGAAGGCGGCCTATGAATTAATGGCTCAAGAGCTGAAGCACTTCGCCGGGAACATGGAGGCCCGTGACGTTTTGTTTAATAATGTCAATGTTATTGTAGCTGACGGATTTGCCGGAAATATTTTGCTGAAGACCATCGAGGGCACGGTAGGCTACATTCAACGGACCATGGTTTCTTTGGCGAAGGGAAGTGAAAAGGGCGGCGAGCTCAAGATGCTTGCAAAGAAAATTTTAAGTGATCTGGACTACAGCCGCTACGGCGGCGTGCCCCTATTGGGCTTGGAAAAACCTGTGTTTAAAGCACACGGTGCATCCAATGCCGAGGCCATTTTATCGGCGACGGAGGCATTGGTACGTATGGTAGGCGGAGAAGAAAATAGTGAAGGAGACGTACGATGAGAGAAAGAATTTTAGAAATTATTGCCGAGCAAGTGAATCGTCCCGTGGAGGATTTGGAGCCCTCCTTGGATTTTATCGACGACTTAAATATGGATTCCATCGAGTTGGTGGAGACGATTATGACCGTTGAAGATGAATTCGATATTGAAATTGACGAAGATCGCCTGGAAAAAGTCCGCACCATCGGCGATGTCTTGGATTTGTTGGAGGAGTTTGATCTGGATTGACGTCCTTTCACGAATTGGAGGCGCGAATCGGCATTCGATTTAAGCATCCGCATCTGTTGATCGAGGCTTTTTCTCATAAGACCTATAGCAAAGAGAGAAACACACTATCCTACGAGCGTTTGGAATTTTTAGGCGACAGTCTGCTGAATTTTATCGTCGGCGATTATCTTTTTGCGCAATCAGATCAAGAAGAGGGCGCGCTGACAAAAATGCGGGCCGACTTGGTTTGCGAAGGGTCATTAAAAGCGGCGGCAGAAGCGCTGGGCTTAGGAAAATTTCTTCTCATGGGTGAGGAGCTGAAAAAGGACGAAAAGTTTAACGTCCACAGCGACGACTTATATGAAGCCCTCGTCGGCGCCATTTACCTCGACGGCGGCTTGGATGCGGCCCGCGCTTTTGTGGAAGACACCCTATTAAACCGCCACAAAGGCCCGAAAGTCGATTACAAATCCCGTCTGCAGGAAGCGGTTCAAAAGAAGTATCGGAAAAACGGCGTGACTTATGAGTTAAAAGAAATCGATCCATCGGCACTGGGCGATGAAGATCGCTTTGAAGCTACGGTATTTGTTTTGGACAGGGCCCTTGCCACCGGACGTGGCCGTAATAAAAAGACGGCGGAGAGCCATGCGGCGAAAGAGGCATTGAGAAAGATGAATCATGGCGAAGTGTAAGATAATTCCGATATTCATTCCCTTTGCCGGATGCCCGGTGAAGTGCATCTACTGCGATCAAAATCAAATCACCGGGGTGGCGGGTGCGATCACGGAAGATGACGTGCGCCGTGAAGTCGCCGAGGGGCTGGAGAAAAACAGTTCTACGCCAATGGAGGTGGCTTTTTACGGCGGCACCTTCACCATGCTAAGTGTGGAAAAACAAACGTCCCTTCTACGTGGCGTACGACCCTTTTTACAATCAGGGGAAGTTTCCGGCATACGCCTGTCTACGCGGCCGGAGAAATTATCCGCGGAGGACTTTTCGCGGCTGAAATCTGCCGGCGTCAACACCGTGGAATTCGGCATACAGTCGGTGGACGACGAGGTATTAAGTGCGTCCAATCGAGGCGTCGCATTGGCGGAGATGGACCGCACCGTGGCCCTGGCAAAAGGGGCGGGATTGAAGGTGGGCCTTCAACAAATGATCGGTCTTCCGAAAGATTCTTTGGAAAAAGACATAATGACGGCCCGCTGGATCGCATCGCGAGGCGATTTCACGCGGATCTATCCCACCGTGGTCTTTCAAAACACGGCCCTTTATGCCCTGTACAAAGAAGGCAAATACAAGCCTCTATCTTTAAAAGAGGCCATCGACACCGTGGCGCAGCTTTTGGATCTATACGACGCTGCGAAAATAACGGTGATACGTGGCGGTCTGCCGCAAATGGCGCGCAGTAGCTATGTAGCGGGGCCGTATCACGATAATTTCAGGGAATTTGCCGAATCCCATCGACGGTTGGCGAAGATTTTCAGGACGTATAAGACCGTGGCGTCTGTAGAAGGAAGCCCAAAGGCCATTAATTATTTGGTGGGCCCCTTCGGCTACGGAAGAAAACAACTGGAGGCCGTGTACGGGCCAGTCACTTTTCGAAGTATAAAAGGGCAGGCGGAAGAACTTCAGATCAAGGGAGAGGAATATACCCATGCATTTAATTGAAATGGAGCTTTACGGCTTTAAATCTTTTGCCAAGCGAACGCGAATTCGCTTTTCCGAAGACATTACGGCCATTGTCGGCCCTAACGGTAGCGGCAAGAGCAATATCGTCGACGGCATTATGTGGGCTTTGGGTGAATCCAGTGTCAAACAACTTCGCGGAAATAAAATGGAAGATGTTATTTTCAGCGGCACCGATCGCCATCAAGGCGTGAATTTTGCGGAAGTCGTTCTCACATTCGATAACAAGGACGGCTTTTTTGATTTGCCCTACGAAGAGCTTTCCGTCTCCAGAAAATATTTCCGCTCCGGCGAAAGCCAATACACCATTAATAAAAAGCGGGTGCGGCAAAAAGACATACGGGAAATTTTTCTCGACACGGGCATCGGAAAGAACGGCTATTCCTTTATCGGCCAAGGCCAGATCGAAGAGATTTTAAGTACGCGGCCTCAAGACCGCAGAAATGCCTTCGAAGAAGCGGCCGGCATCAGCAAATTCAAATTACGCAAAGAAGAAACCCTGCGAAATCTAAATAAAACCACGGATCACATTGAGCGCATCGACGATATTTTTTCCGAACTGAAGAGTCGCACCGGCGAAATGGAGGAGAAGCGGGAAAAGGCCCTGCGCCTCAATGAATTGGACGAGGAAAAGAAAAAATACAACTTTGCCCTGCTGAGTCGGGAAGTGGCCTCGGCAAAGGAAAAGCAAGAAAAGATTCGGGCGCGCTACAAGGAATCGGAAGCTGCGTGGCAGGAAGAAAAAGAAGCGAACCGCTTGCTCGAGGCGGCGATTCAAGAAAAAGAATTGAAAATTGAATCCGACGGCGACAGCGAAGGCGCCTTAAACGACGAAATCCTGACCCTCATTCGTGACAAGGAACAGGCGTTGGGGGATCTGCGCTCGAAAACGGAACGCAGAGATTACTTAAATAAAGAGAAAACACAAAAAGAAGCTGTCGCCGAAAAACTGCGGGAAGAACTGGAAGAAATGGCCCGCGTCGCCGAAAAGCAAGAAAAAGATGTCCTCAGCCTGAAAGAGGGCGTGGATAAAAAAGCCGCCGCCCTTGAATCGATGAATGAAGCGTACGAGCGTCTTCGGGAAAAGGTGGCCGTGGTGGATTCAGGAGAAAAATCCCGCCGCGAAGCGCTGGAACAATTGGCCGATCAACGTCACTCTCTGGAATCGCGTCTGCAGGCTTTGGATTACCTTTTGAAGGAACGCACCGAGCGTTTGTCTCAGTTAAAAAAGCGACGAGAGGAATGGCAAGGGGAAAGAGACACCCTTCTGGAAAGCGTCGAGGAATACAAAGAAAAAGCGGATGGTTTAACGAAGGCATCGGAGGATTTAGAAGCCGGCCTTAAAGATAAACAGAAATGCCAGGCCGAAATAAAAATACAAATCGACGGATGGGATAGTAAAATCAAGAGCCTGAGCATGAGTGCCGAAGGCATTGAGCGTGAAAAGCGTTACCTGGAGCGTCTTCGCGACAATCACGAAGGCTTTCAACATGGCGTGAAGCAGTTTTTAAAAGCCGCCCACACAGAATCTTTTTATGCAGATGTCATCGGCCCTGTGGCGGAGCATCTTCATGTAGAGGAGGCCGACGCCCTGGCCATTTCCACCGCTTTAGGCTACGGCGGTCAAAACATTATTTTAAAAGACGACCGAAAAATCAGCGCCGTTTTGTCGTACTTAAAGAGCAGGAAAATGGGTCGCTTAACCTTCCTTCCCCTGAACAGCCTAACCCCGCGGGCCCTGCCCGATGATTTAGAACGACAAACGAGGGTATCTTTTCGCGTCGCATCGAGCTGCGTCAGCTGCACAGGGGATTTGCGCCCTGTTGCCGACTTTCTTTTGGGGCGCATCCTCTTAGTCGAAACGGTGGCTGAGGCAAAGGAACTGGCGAAGGATTTGAAACACCGCTATCGCATCGTCACCAAAGGCGGCGATGTCTTTCAGGTCGGCGGTGCCATTACCGGCGGCCAGGCGAAAAGCGGGTTCACGGAGCTCTATACGAGAGACAGCGAAATAGCCAAGAAAGCGTCGGAGCTCGCTTCAGTTTCGAAACAGCTGAAGGATGCGAAAATAGAATTAGAGGCCCTGCTTCGCGATTACAGCGACGGTGAAGCGGAAGGAAAGGCCCTGGCGGAGGCGTGGGAGAAGAAAAAAGAAAGCTGCCGCAAGGCGGAAGAACAACTTTACCGCCTTCGCTCCACCCTGGAGCAAAGTGAGGCGCAGCTCGCTTCTTTAGATGGAGAGATTCAAAAAGAATCGGACGGCATAGGCCGCGACGAAGACGAACGAGGGGCGCAGGAAAAGGCGCTGGATGAGATCGACGAATCGCAAAAACAGTTGGCATTAAATGACGACGACGATAGCGGCCACTGGCACCGAAGCCTCGATGAAAAGCGGGAAGAATTAAACAGAGAGAAAATCGAAAATCAAAAAATCATTGCCGCCTACAGAGAGCAAAACCTGCGTTACGAACAGCTTCTGCGGGACATAGAAGGGGCGAAAGAACGCCTTCAAGCCACGGAAGACGAGGCACAGGCCATGGCCGATGAAATGGAAAAGTTGAAGGCCCATGTAGACGAAGCGCAACCGAAACAAGCCGCCATGGAAGAGCGGGTGGTGGTGCTTCAGGAAGCCCTGTCAGCGCTGAAAGAACAGGTATCCGCCGAGCGACAAAAGCTTCGGGAAGAAAAATCGGCTCTGGAAGAAAAGAAAGAGCGCACCTTTTCCTTGGAGAAGGATTTGGTTCGCCTGCAAAATCAATTGGAAGAAGCGGATCGCGCCGCCGTTATTTTCACCGACGCCTTGGAGCAAAGCGAAAATCCAGGCGACATCGATGACCTTTTGAGTTTATCCATCAGCGCCCTCAGGAATAAAGAAAGCGCCATTGAACGAGAAATGCTTCAAATCGGACCGGTCGACGGAGACGCTTTGGAGCAATACGGTCTTTGGAAAGAGCGCGTAGACTTTTTATCCGAGCAGCGGGAAGACCTGGTGCTTTCCAAAGAAAAACTGGAAAAAATGATCAAGCGCCTGGACAAAGATATGCGCAAGCAATTGGAAGAAGCCCTCATTTTAATTAATGGCTACTTTAACGATATTTTCCGCGAACTTTTCCAAGGCGGAAAAGCCTCCCTTGCCTGGGACGAGGGGGACATTTTAGAGGCGGGAATTTTAATTTCCGCCCAACCGCCGGGCAAAAAGCTTCAATCCCTATCATTATTATCCGGCGGCGAGCGATCCATGACGGCGGTGGCTTTGTTGTTTGCACTCCTGCGTATGCGCCAGTCACCGTTTTGCATTGTCGATGAGATCGACGCAGCCTTAGACGACGCCAATATCCGTCGTTATTCCAATTACGTGAAACAAATCGAAGATATGCAATTTATCATGATTACCCACCGGAAGCAGACCATGGAAATGGCCAACGAGATTTACGGTGTGACCATGGAAGAGAAGGGAATTTCCCGCTTGTTATTTTTAGAATTAGAGGAGGTTGAGTCCCATGTTGGAGTGGATCAAACGAAAGATCGGTATACAGGAAACCAATGAAGAAACGGAAGAAAAACAAGACATAGATACCGCCGTAGCTGAGGAGGCCGAAGAGGCTCCGGATGAGGCGGCTGAAAATGTTCAAGAGGCGGCAGACAGTGTCGAAGAGGCTGCGGACAACGAAGCGGCGGATCTTATCAAGCACAAGGCCTACGATTTTTCCAATGCGGCGGATGAGGAAGCTGGTAATGTAGAGTCTGCCGAAGAATCGGATGAGGCGCCGACAGAAGAATTGCTTGAAGAGGAAGCGCCTGAAGAGGAAGAGCCGATAGAAGAAACGATTCTTCCTGAAGAAGAACATGACGTCGTAGCAGCCGAAGAGGATTCGACGGCAGAACCTGAAACAGACGCTGAAGAAGACAGCATGGAAGCATCGGAAGCGGCCCCCGAAAACGGTGTGGATGAGGATATAGCAGAAGGTGTCGTTGCCGCAGAATCTGAAGCCTCCTCGGAGGAAGTTTCAGAACCTGAGGATGCGGAACCCGCGGAAGAGGCATCTGAAGCGCCTGAGGAAAAAGTCGGCTGGTTTGCGCGGTTAAAACAAGGCCTTGAAAAAACCCGCGACGACATGAACTATAAGATCAATGACATACTGGGCAATTATGTTAAAATTGACGACGACATGATGGAAGACTTGGAAGATCTTTTAATCTCTTCGGACATGGGCATGGAAACCACCATGACCTTAATCGACCGCTTAAAAGACAGCATTCGAGAAAAGCAAATCCAAGACCCGAAAGAAGTAAAAGGCCTGCTGGCGGAAGAAATCCGCGCCATTTTAGAAGACGATCCGGGAAAAAATCGTTTAAAAGTGGATCCCTCACCTGCCATCATCTTAATCGTCGGTGTCAATGGCGTCGGTAAAACCACGACCATCGGCAAACTCGCCTACCGCTTTAAGAGCGAGGGAAAATCCGTTTTAATTGCAGCGGCGGATACATTCCGTGCGGCCGCCATCGAACAAATTGAAACCTGGGGCGAACGCTCCGGCACGCCGGTCATCAGCCATAAAGAAGGTGCCGACCCGGCGGCGGTGGTTTACGATGCCATTCAGGCGCAAAAATCCCGAAACATCGATGTATTAATTTGCGACACGGCGGGACGTCTTCACAATAAAAAGAATTTAATGAACGAGCTGGAGAAAATTCATCGCATCATCGAAAAAGAAGCGCCGGATGCGCAAAAAGAATCCCTCTTGGTTCTCGACGCCACCACCGGACAAAATGCCATTCTCCAGGCCAAGACCTTTAACGAAGTCACCGATCTCAGCGGCCTGATTCTCACAAAACTTGACGGCACGGCGAAAGGCGGCGTGGTCCTGCCTCTAGTGAAGGAGCTGGACATTCCCATTAAACTTATCGGCGTCGGCGAAGGCATGCTGGATCTGCAGGATTTCTCCGGCAAAGATTTTGCAAATGCGTTGATAAATGCGGAATAATATGTATCTTTTCAACTAACTATTGCAATTTCTTAATGAAAGTTGGATAATAGAGAAAAGAAATTATACCAACGCGCGATAGGAGGAGGTATTTATGAAAATTACACGTCCCGCTTGGCTGGAAATTGATCTCGATCAAGTAAAGAAAAATATGCAGGAAATTCAGCGGCATTTAAAGGAAGGGACCGAAGTAATATCCATTGTTAAAGCAGATGCCTATTCCTTCGGCGCCATAGAAGTGGCAAAGACCATGAAAGAATGCGGCGTAACACATTTTGCCGTCGCCTCCGGAAACGAAGGGATCGCTCTGCGCCGTGCTTTGCCTAAAGTAGAAATTTTAGTTTTAGGTTATACGCCGGAAGAAGTTTCCGATATGATGATCGAAAATTCCATTGACATGGCCCTGTATCGCCTGGATGTCGCCGAAAAGCTGAACGCCTTGGCCGGCCGCATGGGCAAAAAAGCCGGCGTTCATATTGCCATCGACTCGGGGATGAACCGTATCGGCTTTAAACCGACAGAAGAAAGCGTCGATATCATCGAAAAGATTGTTCGTATGGACAATATCGAAGTGAAAGGCATGTTTACACACTTTGCCCTCGCCGATGAAGACCGCGACTTTACCTTAAAACAATACGAACGTTACGACTGGGTTTACCAACAATTGAAAAAACGAGGCATCACGCTGAATCGCCACGTCGCCAATTCCCACGCGTTAATGAATTTTAGGGAATTCGACTTAGAATATGTTCGTCCCGGTATTATTCAATACGGTACGAGAGAAGGCGATCCCGGCGGAAGAGATTTTGACGTTCGCTTTGTTGCACAATTAAAAGCCGAAATCGGTCACGTCAAAACCGTCGGAGCCGGCGAAGGCGTCAGCTACGGTCAAATATACGTCACCGAAGAGGAAACCAAAATTGCCACGATTCCCATCGGCTATGCCGACGGCATGGAACGCAGTATGTCTGAAAAATTCGATGTTCTCGTTGGTGGCAAGCGCTGCCCGCAAATCGGCCGCATTTGTATGGACCAAATGATGATCGATGTAACAGGCGTCGATTGCAAAGTCGGCGATGAAGTCGTTATTATCGGCAGACAAGGCAATGAAGAAATCACCATCGAAGAAATCGCCAAGGCCAATAACGAAATCCCCACCTCCTTCGTCACCCACTTTAAACAACGGTTGCCGAAGGTATATATGAAAGGCGGCGTTCGCTACAAGACAGTCGATGAAATTTTAGACATTGAATATTGACAATCGCCGCAAGGGATAGTATAATCCACAGGGTCAAGGAATTTACCTGACCCTGTTTTTTATGGGAGTGATCATGGATAAGACAGTACACGTCAATGTTTTGTTAGACTTATACGATGAATTACTAAGCGACAGGCAAAGGCAAGTAATGGATCTCTATTACAAGGAAGATTATTCCTTAAACGAGATTTCCGATCTGTTAAGTATTTCGAAGCAGGCCATTTCCGAGCACATTAAGCGTGCGGAATCGGCGCTGAAAAATTACGAGTCGAACCTGAAACTCGCCGAAAAAACGAAGCGATGGAAAGAAGACGGCGAGGCGATTGTAGCCTCCTTGGAAGCCCTTAGGCCTTTCTCGACGGATACCCGTTTTCATGAAATCATCGATTCGATTGAAACTCGTATAGATAAGGAGGGATACTATGATATTTGAATCCCTGGCCGATAAATTGCAAGACACCATCGGCAAATTGCGCGGCAAAGGCAAAGTCACCGAGCAAGATGTCGATGAGGCGATGCGCGAAGTCAAATTGGCACTGCTGGAGGCCGATGTCAATTTTAAAGTCGTCAAATCCTTTGTAAAAAAAGTGAAGGAACGCTCCTTGGGCAGCGACGTCATGGAAAGTTTGACGCCGGGCCAACAGGTCATCAAAATCGTCATGGAAGAGCTGTCGGCTTTAATGGGCGACAGTGCTGAAAAAATCGATTTTTCTAAAAGTCCGACGGTGATCTTAATGACCGGTCTGCAAGGGGCCGGTAAGACCACCACCACGGCAAAGCTTGCGCGCTTACTTAAGAAGCAAAACAAGCGGCCCCTGCTCGTCGCCTGCGACGTCTATCGGCCGGCTGCCATCAAGCAGTTGGAAGTATTGGCATCGCAAGTGCAGGTCCCTGTATTTGCTCAGGGAACCGATGAAGATCCTGTGGCCATCGCCAAACGGGGTGTGGAACACGCCAAGGCCAACGGCAACGACGTCGTCATCATCGATACGGCAGGTCGTCTCCACGTCGATGAAGCCCTCATGGACGAAATCAAAGGGATTAAAGAGGCCACGTCGCCGACGGAAATCCTATTGGTATTGGATGCCATGACCGGTCAAGATGCGGTAAAAGTAGCCCAAGCCTTCAACGACGCCCTGTCCATTACCGGCGTCGTACTCACGAAGCTGGACGGCGACGCCCGAGGCGGTGCGGCCCTTTCGATTCGCTCGGTGACCGAGGTGCCCATTAAATTTATCGCTCTAGGCGAAAAATTGGACGCACTGGAAGTGTTCCACCCGGATCGCATGGCGAAGCGTATTTTAGGCATGGGCGATGTGGTTGGCCTCATCGAAAAGGCGGAAGCCTTTGTGGACGAGAAAAAAGCCAAAGAATTGGAAGAAAAAATTCGTTCACAAACCTTCACCTTCGACGACTTTCTGGACCAAATGGAGCAAATGCGAAATCTCGGTCCCTTGGAAGATTTGCTGGGCATGCTTCCGGGCATGAACAACAAGGCCATGAAAAATTTAAAGATCGACGAGAAAGAGTTTGCTCGCGTGGAGGCGATTATTCGCTCCATGACGAAAAAAGAGCGCACCCATCCGGAGATCATCGACAGTTCGAGGAAAAAGCGCATTGCCCAAGGATCGGGTACCGATGTAAGACAGGTGAACGGGCTTTTAAAGCAATTTAAAGAATTGCGAAAAATGATGAAGAAGCTCGGCGCAATGAGTGGCGGAAAAGGTAAACGCAAAATGAAAATGCCTTTTCCATTTTAAATGAGAAATATGGGAGGAAATAATGGCAGTAAAAATTAGATTAAAGAGAATGGGTTCCAAGAAGAATCCTTTTTACAGAATTGTTGTAGCAGACTCCAGAAAACCGAGAGACGGTCGCTTCATTGAAGAAATCGGCTACTACAATCCCCTGACGGAACCGAAGATCCTGCGCGTCGATGCCGATAAGGCGAACACTTGGATCAAAAACGGTGCAAAACCCACGGACACGGTAGACCGCCTCTTTAAAGAAAATGCCGTTTACGACGCAACGGGCAGCTACGACAACTCCAACGTTCAAAAAGCTAAACGGGAAGAAGAAAAGGCCGCTGAACGCAAAGCCTTGGCTGAAAGAGAAGCCGAATTAGATCGCTTAGACGAAGAAGCAAAAGAACGCAAGGCAAAAGAAGCGGAAGAAGCAAAAGCAGCCGCAGCCAAAGCTGCTGAAGAAGCCGCCGCAGCTGCAGAAGCTGAAGAAGCTGAAGGGGAAGAAGTAGCTGAAGAAGCCCCGGAAGCGGAAGAAGTAGCTGAAGAAGCATAAGTTTCAAACCAGGAGGTGAGACATGGAAGCGTTAATTCACTACATCGTCTCGAAGCTCGTTAAGGATCCCGAGTCCGTTGAAGTTATTGAAACCGTCGACGGCGACGAGGTCCACATCCAAGTGTATCTGAATCCCGACGATATGGGGCGCGTCATCGGACGTCAGGGAAAAATTGCCCGCTCCATTCGAAGCATCGCAAAAGCGGTGGGGACGAAGGAACAAGTGATGGTCTCGGTGGATTTCGATGCCAAAGAAGGATAAAGTACTCGTCGGAGAAATCACATCGGCCCACGGCATTCGCGGCATGATCAAGGTTTATCCCTACACGGATTCGCCGGAGCGATTCAAAACCATTCAGCGCGTCTTCATCGAAGGTGAAGATACCTTGCGCGAGATTGAATCGGCGTCGGTTCAAAAAAACATGGCGCTTATAAAAATTCAGGGCGTGGACACGCGAAATGCCTCGGAGGGAATCGTCAAGAAGAAACTGTATATTCCCTTCGAAGATCGCAAGCCCCTTGAAAAAGATCAGTACTTTATCGACGACCTGATCGGTCTTCGTGTATCTACTGTGGCGGGGGATGTGATCGGCGAGCTGACCGATGTTCTGACGCAGCACGGCAACGACATACTGGTCATATCCACGGAAACAGGCCAAGTGCTTATTCCGTTTGTAAAAGCCTTTGTTCGCTCCGTGGACGATGAAGGCATCGTCGTCGAACCCATCGAGGGGATGCTTTTATGAGGTTTACCGTACTGACTTTATTTCCTGAATTTGTCGACTCGATGAAGAGCTATTCCGTCATCGGACGGGCCGTGGATAAAGGCATCATCCGATTAGACAGCGTCAACATTCGGGATTACACCACAGACAAACACAACAATGTAGACGACTACAGCTACGGCGGCGGTCCGGGCATGGTTTTGCAGGCACAGCCGGTTACCGATGCCATATTAAAAAATCGCGGATGGGACGGTTACGTCATTCATTTATCGCCGCGTGGCAAGGTATTAACCCAGTCGAAGTTGGAAGCATTGGCAAAGAAAGAACACATCGTCCTGGTCAACGGTCACTACGAAGGCATCGATCAGCGTGTGTTGGACCACTATATCGACGAAGAAATTTCAGTCGGTGATTACGTACTTTCCGGCGGGGAGCTGGGCTCTATGATCTTAATCGACGGCGTGAGTCGCTTGATTGACGGCGTCCTGAGCAACGAGGATTCGGCTGTGGAAGAATCCCATAGTCAAGGCCTTCTCGAGCATAGCCACTACACCAGGCCCTATAATTTCCGAGGCTATTGTGTACCCGATGTGCTGTTAAGCGGCAATCACCGAAAGATCGAAGAATATAGAAGAAGAGAAGCTCTGAAAGTAACCTACGAACGTAGGCCCGATCTCTTAGAGACAGCACCACTTTCGGAGTCGGATAAGAGTTATTTAAAGACTCTCAAAGAAAAACAAGAGGGGGAAAAGCATGGACATCATTAAATCCATTGAACAAGCGCAATTAAAAGACAATGTGCCTGAATTTAAAGTAGGCGACACCGTACAAGTAAACTACCGCATCATCGAAGGTTCCAGAGAACGAATCCAAGCATTCGAAGGTACCGTCATCAAACGTCAAGGCGGCAGCATCAACGAAACCTTTACCGTCAGACGCCTTTCCTATGGTGTCGGCGTCGAAAGAACCTTCCCGGTTCACTCTCCGAGAATTGCTGAAATCAAGGTATTAAAGCGCGGTAAAGTTCGTCGTGCAAAACTTTACTACTTACGCGATCGTCAAGGTAAAGCGGCCAAAGTTAAAGAAAAGAAGTTTTAATTGTTTAGGCATTGCTTTTGCAGTGCCTATTCTTTTAAATTCCTTTTAAATCAAAGAAAGTAGCAGGTGCCATGAAAAAACTACTTATTTTACTCTTGGTTCTCGCCGGCGTATTATTTGGCGGTTACACCGTATTAAATAAAGTGGGCGGCAACAATCAATATTCCGAAATTTATAAATCCTTTCACGTCATCTACGAAGACCAGCTCGTGACGAAAAAATACGCCATGCGCGAAGACGGCCAGTACTTTATGTCCTTGGAAGGCGTGCAAAAATACATCGACAAAACGGCTCGCTTCGACGATTCGAAAGGTGCCGTCGTTTTTAACAATCGTTGCGGCGAAAAAGTGTTGCCCTTAGACAGCAAGGAAGCCACGGTCAACGGCGGAAAGATCGGTTTAAGAGATCCCCTCGTTAAAAAAGGCGATCAAATCTTTATTCCGGTGGAAGCATTCATCCACGATTACCCCATTGCCATGAATTACGAGAAGGATAAAAATGTCCTGATTATGGATAATCGTATGAAGACACACGCCGTCGGCACATTGGCCGGCGACGGCGTCAACTTACGTGAATCCGACACCACGGATTCGTCCATTGTCGCCACCTTAAAAGCGGACACAAAGCTTTGGGTGTACGGCAAAAAAGGCAATTGGTATCACGTCAGGGAACAAAACGGATTTCTGGGTTGGATTCGTGAGGACAATCTAAACGTCGAGACCTTAGAAGGCGGCGAGTATACAGCTGACAGCGGCCTTGTGCAGCAATCGGCCGTCAAGAAGCCTTTAAACATCACCTACGACTACACCTACGCGCAGGTCAAGGACGAAGTCATTGCCGGCATCAAGAAAATCGACGGTTTGGACGTGGTGATCCCCACGTGGTTTTCCGTGGAAAATGCTCAAGGGGATATTCGCGACCGCGGCGACATTCGCTACGTCGAAAATTATGCCAAATTAGGCGTAGCTACATGGGCCTATTTGGACAACAGTTTCGATCCCGATTTAACCCATCAATTCCTGCAAAACGAAGAGGCACGCAAAAAAGCCGTGTCCACCTATGTAAACTTTGCCAAAGCCTATGGCATGAAGGGTGTAAACATCGACTTTGAAAACATCAAAGTGGAAGATCGCGACGCCCTAACTACCTTCGTGAGGGAAGTGGCAGAGGAAGCAAGAGCGGCGGATCTGTTGGTTTCTGTTTGCGTCACGCCGCAAATTTCCAAAAACGTGAAGAACGAACTTTACGACAGAAAGGCCTTGGCCGAAATCTGTGACTATGTGGTTTTAATGGCCTATGACCAACATTGGGGCAGCTCCGCAAAAGCAGGCTCCGTTGCCGAATACAAATGGGTAGAAGGCAATGTGAACGTCAGTCTGAAGGACATTCCGCCGGAAAAATTCATTCTTTCCGTGCCCTTCTATGCCCGCTTGTGGAAAGAAGGCGACAGGGGACTGACATCCAGTGCCGTGGGCATGAAGACCACAGCCGATTATGTGAAGGCTCGCGGATTAAATCCTGTCTGGGACGACGAGGCGAAACAGTATACCATTGAACAAAGCGTGAACGGAAAGAGCGAAAAGATCTGGATCGAAAACGCGGAGTCTGTGGCGTGGAAAGTTTCGCTGATGCGCAAATACAATTTGGCAGGCATTTCGTCCTGGCGACTGGGATTTGAGACGCCGGACGTATGGACGGCCATGGCGGATCAATTCAGCAAATACCGCTATCCCTACCAATAGAAATTGCATATTTCGGAAATTTTGATATAATGTCATAGGTAGACGGAATAAAGAAAAAGGAGCGTTCATGGTACCTGAAACACATCGTATAATCGCCGGTGAAGTGCGAAATCGCATCATAAAGGATTACGGCATTGTTTTAGACGAATCCAAAATGTTGCGTGGATCCATTGCGCCGGACGTCTATCCGAAGTATAAATTTATTCCCCATTACTATGACGAAAGCATCGATTACATCGTCGAGAAAATCGTCGCCTTGGTTCCCTATATGTCGGAGCTGGCCAACGATACGGCGTGGAAAGGTTTGTTAAATCTTCCCGTCAGCTATATGATTGGCGTCATCAGTCACTATCTATGCGACTACATGACCCATCCCCACGCGCGGCGCATTCGCTGTACGTCTATGAAAGACTTAAAATCCCATTTGCTTTACGAAAAGGATTTGAATCGCTTTGTTAAAAAACAAGGCGTCGATAAGGATTTTATTTCCAATATGGAAATGGGGAGCTTTCATGGCGAAAAAGAGGATCTGCGCGTCTATGTAAAAGAGCAAATCACGAATTTAATCGAGCTTTATAAAAAAGAACCCATCACATTCAGAAACGATGCGAATTTCGCATTTTTGATTAATGTGTTTATATCGAACGTTGTTTGTGAAGCGGCCTTCAGCTATCAAAAGGCCGGACAAGTTCAAATGGCATAACCTTTGAAGAGAAGGGAAGTAGGACAGCTTATATTTAGCGAGGCATGTCGGTGAAAGATGCTTATGGGCCCCTATGGAAAACATCTCGGAGGATCTGCTCTCAAAAGGGCAGACGGTTTTACCCGTTATTTTGTAATAGAGTATGAAGTACTCGAAAAGGTGGCATAGCGAATTTTTCGTCCGTTTGGTGAAGAATTCGCTTTTTTAATGAAGGAGATAACATGAGAAACAATTCTGAAGCAACAAAATTTACAATTAAAGAAACGCAAATCGCCATTAAAAGTTTAAAGGATTACTTTGAAAGGGATTTGGCCAATACATTAAACTTAACCCGCGTCTCGGCGCCCTTATTCGTGCGTCCGGAGACGGGCTTAAACGACAATTTAAGCGGCGTGGAAAAAGCCGTGTCGTTTAAAATGCGTAAATACGATATCAATGTAGAAATCGTGCAATCTTTGGCGAAGTGGAAGCGTAACGCCTTAAAGGTCTACGGCTTTGATTATTACGAAGGTCTTTACACGGACATGAACGCCATTCGTCCCGACGAAGAATTAGACAGCATCCACTCCATTTACGTGGATCAGTGGGATTGGGAAAAAGTGATTCGAAAAGAAGACCGCACCGATGCCTACTTGCATTTTATTGTTTCGGAAATTTATTCCGTTTTCCTTCGCACGGAAACCTATATTAACAGCGTGTACCCCCATATTCTTTCGAGAAAATTGCCCTCCTCCATTTACTTTATGACCTCGCAGGAACTGGAGGACAGGTATCCGGACTTGAGCCCGAAAGAAAGAGAGTACGCCATCTGCCGCGAGAAAAAAGCCGTATTTTTACAAGGCATCGGAAAAGAACTTGCAGGCGGCGCGCCTCACGACGGCCGAAGCCCTGACTATGACGATTGGGATTTAAACGGAGACATTCTCTTCTACAACCCGACGACGGATTCGGTGATCGAGCTTTCTTCCATGGGGATACGGGTGGATGAAGATAGCTTAATGCGTCAATTGGAAATAGCCGGTGCGACGGATCGCCTAGAGATGAAGTATCACAAGGATCTTTTAGAAGGCAATCTGCCCTACACCGTCGGCGGAGGCATCGGCCAATCCCGAATTTGCATGTTCTTTTTAGAAAAGAAATCCATTGCCGAGGTGCAAGCCTCCGTTTGGCCCGATGATTTTCTCTTGGAATCGAAACTTCGCGGGGAAGACGTGTTGTAAAAACCGTGAATTCTTTCGTGCTTTATGGTAAAATAAAGCACAATAAGGAGGAAAAGCATGTCCGTACAAAATGCGCAACTAAATGACAAGACGTTGAATTTCGTCGACATGAAAGCGAAACTGACGCAGAAGTTTTTGTATGGAGCGGATAGCTCGGCCATGCAACTCCTTTTAAATCTCTACGATCTGGAAGAGAAAATTCACAATATTTTCCCCTCCTACGTATCGATGAAAAATCTGAAGAAGGATATTCTGTCTTTTCTTCGGCGAAAAGATAATCGCGCCGTCTTTGCAAACAGCTTGACCGATGCCATTTATGACGACATCAATCGTTTTGAGCTGGTGATGTACTTGGCCGGCTATAAATGCGGTTACAGCGCGGCATCGGAAGCCAACGATCTGGAGATCATCGCCCTGCGCCACATCGATCTTTGTCATCTTTTCGAACGCAAGGTGTTGTTTCACTACGATGTGGAATACGACGATGTGCGGCGTTTTCGCAAAGAAGCCTTGGAGCGGCACATTCGCGCAATCGGCGGCGGAGAAGCCATTGGCGAAGAGGCACGCCGTTTTTCAAAATCGGTGTTGAAGCGCAAAGTATTAACCTTAAATCATTATGTGGACCGGCAATTGCAAGTCGATTTTCAAAGCCCGAAAAAGTTGTATCGCGAGTCGGACTATGTTCTGACGCGGGAAGAGCTGGTCGGTTTAAATCGTAAATTAAAGAATTTTCTATATAGAGACGGATTACGAATCTATTTGTCTGCCTATTGGTGCGGCATCAACGATTCGGTCTTAAAAAGATACCGTCCGTAACCGAAGGGCTCCGAGGAGCCCTTTTTTTAAGGAGTTTTATGAGAGTTTTGGGAATCGACCCGGGCCTTGCCATTATGGGCTATGGGATTATCGACGTGGAGGGCAATCGCCTGCGGCCTGTGGAATACGGCGTCATCGAAACGACAAGCAAGACGGATTATCCGAAACGCTTGTTTCAACTCCACGTGGAGCTGAAAAAAATTATCGAATCCTCAAAGCCCGAAGAGGTGGCCATGGAAGAGCTGTTTTTCAACAAAAACATCACCACGGCCATATCCGTGGCACAGGCCCGCGGCGTGGAGATTTTGACCTGCATGGAAATGGGCCTGCCCATCTATGAGTACACGCCCCTTCAGATCAAACAGGCCGTGGTGGGTTACGGCCGGGCGGAGAAGCATCAGGTGCAGGAAATGGTGAAGATGTTTTTGCATTTAAAGGAGATTCCCAAACCGGACGATGCCGCCGACGGGTTGGCCATCGCCATAACCCATATCCATTCGGCGAAAAGCAAAGCACATTTTGAATTGAAGTAGGTGAAATATGATTGATCGCTTGTGCGGCACAGTTTTAGAAAAAAAATTAGACGGCGTCGTCGTGGAGACCGGCGGTTTCGGGCTTATGGTCTATCTTCCTGGATCCAATCTCGGTGGAATCGAAGAAGGGGACCTTACGACCTTCTACACTTATTTACAGGTAAAGGACGACGGTTTTTCTCTCTTCGGCTTTTTAGACGAGAAGGATCGGGAATTATTTCTCCTGCTAATTGGCGTCACCGGCGTGGGCCCGAAAGTGGCCATGGGCATTTTCGGTCGATTTGCTGCCGACGATGTAATTTATTTTATTCAAAACGGTGATTCGAAATCCTTGACGGAAGCGCCAGGCATCGGAAAAAAAACCGCCGAGCGGTTGATTTTGGAGTTAAAAGACAAAGTGAAGGGGCTGGGCGTGACGGTGCCTCAGGGAGCGGTCCTTTCGCCTGCACCTCAGGGACCGAAGCAAGAAGCCGTCGATGCCTTGGAAGGGCTGGGCTACGGCACGAACGAGGCGAAGGCGGCGGTAAAAGGCATCGACAGCGACGATGTGGAAGTTATTTTAAAGGCGGCGCTGAAGCGTCTCGCCATGAAAGGGTAAGGAGGGCCTATGGAAGATCAACGACTGGTATCGAAAACCGTGCTGCCTCAGGAAGAGCGCATGGAATTGGCCCTTCGCCCGAAGTTTTTGTCGGAATACATCGGCCAGGACAAGGCGAAAGAAAAGCTGGAAATTTTCATCGAAGCAGCCAGACGACGCGACGAATCTTTAGATCACGCCTTACTTAGCGGCCCGCCGGGCTTGGGAAAAACCACCCTCGCCAATATTATCGCCAACGAAATGCACGTGAATATGCGGGTCACCTCGGGGCCTGCCATCGAGCGCCCCGGAGATCTGGCCAGCATTTTGACCAATTTAGATGAAAACGACGTGCTCTTCATCGACGAGATCCACCGGATTCCCCGCACGGTGGAAGAAATTCTTTACCCGGCCATGGAAGATTTTGCGTTGGATATTATCGTGGGCAAAGGACCGTCGGCAAGGTCTCTTCGTTTAGATCTCAACCACTTTACCTTAATCGGCGCCACCACCCGTTCCGGTCAATTGGCATCGCCTCTTAGGGACCGCTTCGGCGTGCTTTTAAATCTGGAGCTATACGATGCGGAAAGTTTAAAGACCATTTTGCTTCGGTCTTCTGAAATTTTAAACATTCCCTTAAGCACTTCCGGCGCTTTGGAAATCGCGAAAAGGAGCCGGGGCACGCCGCGTATCGCCAATCGCCTTTTAAAGCGGATTCGCGACTTTGCCGAAGTGAAGCGTAACGGATTGATCGACGAGGAGGTGGCCAAAGATGGCCTGCGCCTTTTAGATGTAGACGATTACGGCCTCGATGATTTGGACCGAAGAATACTCAGGACCATGATTTTAGACTACGAGGGTCGGCCCGTGGGAATCGACACCATCGCCGCCACCATCGGCGAGGAGCGCATTACCATTGAAGACGTCTACGAGCCTTATTTGCTGCAGATTAATTTTATTCAACGAACGCCTCGGGGCCGCGTAGCCACGAAACGGGCGTACGATCACTTAGGCATTCCCTACAGAAAGGACGAGTCATGAAAAAAATAGTAAGTTTGCTGGCTTTTGTCGCCATACTCGTATTGGGTGCACCGGTATTTGCGCAGTCGGAGCCGATTCACGTTAAAGTCGGCCCCACTTCCTCCTCGATTACCTTGTCGACAGAGGGCAGCTTGATGAAAAACGGCAGCCCTGTGGGAAGCAGCTTTAATGCCACAGCGTCCAATGTATCGGAATCGGATGTATTTTCTTCCTCCGCCGGCTACATTGCCATCGGCGGGAAGCCCTACAGGGGAAGTGTGCGCTTTATTATTTCCGGAAATCAACTGAAATCGGTTAATATTGTGGATGTGGACGATTACATTCGCGGCGTACTCCCGAAGGAGATCGGCACCACCACGCCCATGGAAGCGCTGAAGGTGCAAGCCGTGGTCTCCAGAAGCTTCGCCTATGCCAATCGGAACAAATTTGCGAAGTACGGCTATAATTTAGACGACTCCAGCGCCTCGCAAGCCTACGCCGGCATGAGCGTCGAGTCACCGATGACCGACCGGGCCGTGGAGGAGACGAGAGGCCAAATTCTTTACTACAAGGGCGAAGTAGCCAATACGATTTTTAACGCCACCAGCGGCGGCGAAACGGAAGCCATCGAAGAGGTATGGGGCGGCAACCCCTCGCCTTACTTAATCGCTTTAAAAGACCCCTATTCATTGAATACCCGTCACGCCACCTGGCAAGCCATACTCGCCTCCGCTGACATTCGCAAGGCCTTCCCCTCCGTGGGACAGCCCACGGCCTTGGAAGTGCTTGAGCGCTCCTCCACGGGGCGGATCAAGTCCATGGCCGTTGTAGGCACGTCGGGAAGAGAAGTGATGACGGGCAATCAATTTCGAATGAAAATGGGATCCATTAAAGTAAAGAGCACAAACTTCGGCACCGAAGCAGACGCCCGTCCGGTTCAAGCACCTATGGCGGTCATGACTGCCATGGGCATACGGCCCTATGCCAACGACCGAATTATTTCCGCAGGCGGCATCCGCACAGGAAGCGTCGATGCGGTGATTCGGGCGCAGGGTATTGAAAAGGCAAATGCTCAAAAGGCGACGTACAACGACACCATGCCCATCGGAGATTCCATTACCTTAAAGGGCACGGGCTATGGCCACGGCGTGGGCCTGAGCCAATACGGTGCCATTGAAATGGCCAAGGCAGGCAAGGATTACAAAGCAATTCTGAGCTTCTACTATCCCGGCACGGAATTGCGCTAGAAAGGACAGCATGAAAACAAGCGAGTTTTATTACGATCTTCCTGAAGAATTAATCGCACAACATCCGGCGGACAAACGGGATGAATCCAGGCTTTTACACGCCATGGCAAATGGCGAGGTAGAGGATTTAACCTTTAAAGACATTATTCGATTTATTCGTCCCGAAGATGTATTGGTCATTAACAATACGAAAGTTCTGCCGGCGCGAATCTACGGCCATCATCCGGAAAAAGACGAGCACATCGAAGTGCTCCTCGTCAAAGAAATCGAAAAGAACCTTTGGCAGTGCATGGTTCGTCCGGGAAAAAAGATGAAAGTCGGCGGCACCATTGAATTCGGCGAGGGCCTCACGGGAAAAGTGGAAGCGGTCACCGAAGACGGCCTGCGTCACATTCGATTCGCCTATGAAGGCGTGTTTATCGAAATTTTAGAGCGCCTCGGCGAGATGCCCCTGCCGCCCTACATTCACGAAAAACTAAAGGACAAGGACCGCTACCAAACGGTCTACGCCAAGTACGAAGGCTCCGCTGCGGCGCCGACGGCAGGTCTGCATTTTACAGAGGAGCTTTTAGACTCCATTCGCGCACAGGGCACGGAAATTGCAGAAATCACCCTTCACGTGGGCCTCGGGACTTTTCGTCCGGTAAAGACCGATGAGGTGGAAGCCCACGAAATGCACAGCGAGTATTATAAAATCGACGAGAAGGCGGCGGAGGCCATCAATCGCGCCAAGGAAAACGGCGGCAGGGTCATCGCCGTAGGCACCACCTCCATCCGCACTTTGGAAAGTTGCATGGTAAAAAACGGCAAAATCTGTGTCGATTCCGACAACACGTCGATTTTTATTTATCCGGGCTACGAATTTAAAATCGTGGATGCCATCGTGACGAATTTCCATTTGCCGGAATCCACCTTGATTATGTTGGTCTCCGCTTTTTACGGAAAAGAAGCCATACTAAGTGCATACCGACACGCGGTTAAAGAAGGCTATCGGTTTTTCAGCTTCGGCGATGCCATGTTTATAGAAAAGAGGGAATCGTGAAATTTACACTAACCCATGAATCTTCGAACACGAAAGCGCGGAGGGGCGTCATCGAAACGGATCACGGCACCATCCAAACGCCGATTTTCATGCCTGTCGGCACCCAGGCCACGGTAAAGACCATGACGCCGGAGGATTTGCGGGCCATTCAGGCGCAAATCATTTTGTCGAACACCTACCATTTATTCCTACGCCCGGGCACGGAAATCATCGAGGCGGCGGGGGGCTTACACCGATTTATGCATTGGGACGGTCCGATTTTAACGGATAGCGGCGGCTTTCAGGTATTCAGTTTGTCTCACCGAAGAAAAATTACCGAAGAGGGCGTCACTTTCCGCAGCCATATCGACGGCTCGAAACAGTTTCTTTCGCCGGAAAAATCCATCGAAATCCAGCATATCCTTGGCTCAGACATTATCATGGCCTTCGACGAGTGCGCACCCTATCCCGCTTCGAGGGAATACATCATGCATTCCGCCGAGCGCACCAGTCGCTGGGCTGAACGCTGTAAGATTTATCACAACGACAAGCCGGGGCAAAATCTCTTCGGCATTATTCAAGGGGGCATGTATAAAGACCTTCGCAGAAGAAGCGCCGAGCAACTGGTGGCCATGGACTTTCCCGGCTATGCCGTAGGCGGCTTATCCGTCGGCGAGCCCATCGAGGTTATGTGCGACGTCCTGGACCATACAACGGACTTTATGCCGAAAGACAAGCCCCGCTACCTAATGGGCGTCGGAACGCCGGATTTCCTCTTTGAGGCCGTCGAAAGGGGTATCGACATGGCAGACTGTGTCCTTCCGACGAGAAACGCGCGAAAGGGCAGTTGCTTGACAAGTCACGGCAAGCTCGTCATTAAAAACGCCCAATACGCCCGCGACTTCAGACCCCTGGACGAGGAATGCGACTGCTACGTTTGCCGAAACTACTCCAGAGCCTACATTCGCCACTTGTTTAAGGCCAATGAAATCCTGGGGATGCACCTGGCCAGTTACCACAATTTATATTTTCTGTTAAATCTCATGGACAACATAAGAAAGTCCATAGAAGAGGACAACTTCCTTCAATATAAAGATGACTTTTACGGGAAATATGGTTATAATAATAAGAAATAGTTAGGAGGTTTGCATGGAATTTGGAGATGGTCTTTTCCCGCTGGGAGCGCTCGGTGGAGAGAACTCAATGATCCCTACCATCATCTCTGTCGTTTTAATGATCGCCATCTTTTACTTCGGCATTATGCGTCCGAATAAAAAGAAGGAAAAAGAAGCGGCGGAAATGATGAAAAACCTGACCGTCGGTGATGTCATCAATACCTATGGCGGCATCGTCGGAAAAATCGTTCAGGTCAAAGCCGACGTCATCATCATCGAATCCTCGGGAATGAAGACGCGTTTGGAAATCATGAAATGGGCGGTAAAGAGTGTAATGAAGCCGTCCGGACGTAAAGCTGACAAAGAAGATAAAGCTGAGGATGAAGAATAGGAGTATTTTATGAAATACATAAAAACATTGACGAAACGTTCACTGCGTAAAGGTTTAGAAAAAGCCGGTTGCGGCGAATGCCAAACCTCTTGCCAATCGGCCTGCAAGACTTCTTGCACCGTCGGCAATCAAAAGTGTGAAAATAAGGATAGATAAGGTTGTGGGCTTCCCACACCTTTTTCTTTTAGAAGGGGAAATTTGTGCGTAAAATTCATCGTTTTCTAGGAAATGGCAAGCATATTTTACTGGATGTGGCCTCCGGCTCGGTGCACGTCGTAGATCCTATGATTTTCGATATGGCAGGGGATATGTTGGATCTGTCGAAGGAAGCCATGGTAGAAAAATACACAGGTCGCTACGATCCCGACGACGTGGCGCAGGGCTACGACGAGCTGGATTATCTCGTGGAAGAAGGCCTTCTCTATTCCGAGGACACACCTGTGGATTTAAGCGGCTTTAATCCCCATTGCCACATTAAAGCCATGTGTCTGCACGTCTCCCACGACTGCAATCTTCGCTGCGCCTATTGCTTCGCTTCGCAAGGGGATTTTCACGGCGAGCGCATGGTCATGGATCTCGAAACCGGTAAAAAGGCACTGGATTTTCTTTTAGAAAACAGCGGAAACCGTCGCAATTTAGAAGTAGACTTTTTCGGCGGCGAGCCCATGATGAATTTTGAGGTGGTAAAAGAGCTGGTCAGCTACGGCAGAGAGAGGGAGAAGGTCTACGGGAAACACTTCCGTTTTACCATGACCACCAACGGCCTCTTGTTAAATGATGAAAACATCGCCTATTTGAACCGGGAAATGGCCAATGTGGTTCTGTCTATTGACGGCCGCAAAGAAATCAACGACACCATGCGCCCCACAGTTAATAAAAAAGGCAGCTTTGATACCATCGTGCCGAAGTTTCAAAAACTCATCGCTTCTCGAGGCGACAAGGACTACTACATTCGCGGCACCTTTACCAATCACAATTTAGATTTTTCAAAAGACGTCATGTTGTTCCACGAGCTGGGCTTTGAAAAGACCTCCATGGAACCGGTGGTTACCGATCCCAATGAGGAATACGCCATTCGTGAAGAGCATTTGGATCAAATTTTAAAAGAATACGAAAAACTCAGTGAAGCCTATTTGCAGATTCGCAAAGAGGATCCTGATTTTCTCTTTTTCCACTACATGATCGATCTCTCCGGGGGCCCCTGCGCCTATAAAAAAAGCATCGGTTGCGGCGCCGGCAGCGAATACGTGGCTGTGACGCCGACGGGGGATATTTATCCCTGCCATCAATTTGTCGGCGAAGAAGAATTTCTTCTGGGCAATGTGGATGAAGGCATCGTCAACAATGATCTTCAAGATCATTTCCACATGGCCGACGTTTTTCACAAAGATGCCTGCACCGAGTGTTGGGCCAAGTATTTTTGCAGCGGCGGTTGCCATGCCAATGCCTACCACAACAACGGCGATATTTACGAGCCCTTCGACATCGGCTGTGAAATGGAGCGCAAGCGCTTGGAATGTGCCTTAAGTGTTTACGCCAACGAGCAGAGTGAAGAATGAAATATTGGTCTATTAAAAACGAACAACCGAAGGAATCCATCGATTTCCGCGCCTTCGGACTGCAGGAATGGGAGTATCGCATTCTTCTCAATCGGGGCTTGGACACGAAGGAGAAAATACAGCGCTACCTCCATCCGTCGATGGAGCACATTCATTCGCCAATTGCTATGAAGGACATGGTCAAGGCGGGCAATCTCATTCAAAACGTCAAGGGGAAAGTTCGCATTATCGGCGATTACGACTGTGACGGCGTCATGAGTACGACCATTCTTATGAAGGGGCTGCGTGGCCTCGGCTACGATGTAGATTACCGCCTGCCCCATCGCCGGGAAGACGGCTACGGCATGAAGCCCTATATGGCCGATGAAGCCGCCCATGACGGCGTGGAGGCGATCATCACCTGCGACAACGGCATCGCCCAATTCGACGCCATTAAACAAGCCAAAGCCCTGGGATTAAAGGTCATTGTCATCGACCATCACCAAGTGGCGCGTCGGGAAGGCGAAGAAGTACTGCCTGAAGCGGACGCCATTATTAACCCCCATCAAGGGGCCTGCAACTATCCCTTTAAAGGCTTGTGCGGGGGTGCTTTGTCTTTTTATTTCATCAATTATCTTTACACCATTGCCGGGAAAATCGAGACCATGAACGAGGATTTAATCGGCTTTGCGGCCTTGGCCACGGTTTGCGATGTCATGGAGCTTATGGGCGAAAACAGAGATCTCGTAACTTCCGGCCTGGAGCAATTGAACCGCACCCAAAACATCGGCTTAAACGCCCTGAGAGATGCATCCGGGATAAAAGGCGACATCGACGCCTACCACTTAGGCTTTATCTTAGGTCCTACCATTAATGCGGCGGGGCGATTGGATACGGCATCAGGCGGGGTGGAGTTGTTTTTAACGGAAGACGAAGATGCGGCCAAAAAGACAGCCGCTTACTTACGGGAATTAAACAAAAAGCGTCAAGACTTAACCACCGAAGGGCTCGCCCGTTTGGAAAAACAATTGGCCAGTCCGAAAGAAAATGTGCAGCCCATTTACATCTTAAAAGATGAAACCATTGACGAGTCCATCGCCGGCATTATCGCCGGACGCATTAAGGGCAAGTACAATCGCCCCTGCATTGTGCTCACCTCGGGCAAAGACGGGCTAAAGGGATCGGGCAGAAGCATCGAAGCCTATAATATGGTGGAGCAAATTCGAAAAAGCGAAAAATACCTCTCATCTTTCGGCGGCCATGCCATGGCCTGCGGTTTAAGTTTGAGAAAAGATCAATTTATCGCCTTTAAGCTGGATGCCATTGAAAAAAGCGAGTTGGATCCCCGCGATCTGATTCCTCGCGTGCGACTCGACGTGATTATGCAGCCGGACAAGGTAAGCATTGAGACAGTGGAGCGCATCAATCGCCTGAAACCTTTCGGAAACGGAAATCCCAAACCCCTTTTCGGCGCCACGGGCATCTATGTTTCACAGCACCGAATTTTAGGTAAGAATAGGAATGTAATTAAACTGGAGCTATTCTACAATCAGATGCGCTACGACGGCATTCTTTTCATGCCGGCAGACGAGTTTCTGGCCTTTGCCAACGAGGCAAAGGGCCCGGACGGCAGTTTGTGCGTCGATATGGCCTATATGCCCGCCATCGATACCTTTAACAATAGAAATACGCTTCAATTTCGAATCGAAGACTTAAGACGATCAAAACGGTGATTATATGATTGAACAATTGATTGAAAAAATCTTGTCTTACAACCCGGACGCAGACGTGGAAAAGGTCCGCGAAGCCTACGACTATGCCGAAGCCCATCACGAAGGCCAAAAGCGCAATTCAGGGGAGGATTATATTGTCCATCCCTTCAATGTTGCGCTTATTTTGGCTGAAATGAATATGGATGTATCGACAATTATCGCCGGTCTTTTACACGACACCATTGAAGATACGGACGTTACCTACGATGATGTGAAAGAGCGTTTCGGAGAAGAAGCCGCCATTTTGGTCGAAGGCGTCACGAAGTTAAAAATGCTTACCTACCAGACCAAACAAGAGAAACAGGCGGAAAATATTCGCAAAATGGTTCTGGCCATGGCAAAAGACATTCGCGTAGTCATCGTAAAATTTGCCGACCGCCTGCACAACATGCGTACTCTGGAGTATATGACCCCGGAAAAGAAGCACGACAAGGCCCTTGAAACCATCGAAATCTATGCGCCCCTCGCCGATCGCCTGGGGATGAGTCGAGTGAAAAGCGAATTGGAAGATTTGTCTCTTCGCTACTTGGATCCGGAAAACTACTACAATTTAGTGGACATGGTAAGCCGCCGCAGGAGCGAGCGAGAAGCTTTGATTCAATCCTTAATCGACGATATTTCCAAGCAGTTGAAGCGCATGGGCATCGCCGCGGATATTAACGGGCGACCGAAAAACTTTTACAGCATCTACAAAAAGATGATGAAAAAAGGCAAAACCTTCGAAGAAATCTACGACCTGCAGGCGATTCGTATTCTCGTCGACGATGTCAAGGATTGCTACGGGGCCCTAGGTGTAGTTCACACCATGTACAAGCCCATTCCCGGCCGCTTCAAAGACTATATCTCCATGCCGAAGCAGAACAAGTATCAATCCCTGCACACGACGGTTATCGACGACAACGGCGAAACCTTCGAGGTGCAAATTCGTACCTGGGAAATGCACAAGACGGCGGAATACGGGATCGCCGCCCACTGGAAGTACAAAGAAGGGGCGAAGAAATCCACCTCCTTCGACGAAAATTTAACCTGGCTGAGACAGCTTCTGGAATGGCAAAAGGATTTAAAAGATCCGAACGAGTTTATGGAAACGCTGAAGGTCGATTTTTTTGCCGACGAAGTCTTCGTCTTTACGCCTAATGGCGACGTCATTAATCTGCCCGACAATTCCACGCCCATCGACTTTGCTTATCGGGTGCACACGGCAGTGGGAAACACCTGTGTCGGTGCGAAAATCAACGGTCGCATCGTTTCCTTAAGTCACAAATTGAAAAACGGCGAAATCGTCGAGGTCATAACCAATAAAAACTCCGAGCCTTCTTTGGATTGGCTTTCTATCGTCGCCAGTCCCCAGGCTCGAACAAAAATAAAGCAGTACTTTAAAGTCAAAGACCGGGATAAAAACATCGAAAAAGGTCAGACCATGATCGAACAAGAGGCGAAGCGCCTGGGTTACAGGCCCTCGGAATTCATTCGCGACGAATGGATGGAAGAGGTGCGCCAACGGTTGAAGTTTGACAATTTAAACGACCTGTATTCCCAAGTCGGCTACGGAAGCATGAGCGTTCGCCAAGTAACGGCGAAGCTCGAAGAATACGTTAAGGAAGAAAAGCGCAAGACCACGGCGGAAAATATGACCGTGGAAGACATTGAACTGGATGGGTCGAAGAGCCATCGAAATGCCGGCGGCATCGTGGTTAAAGGCATCGACAATGTGAAGGTGCGCATCGCCAAGTGCTGTACGCCGGTTCCCGGCGATGAAATCGTGGGATTCATTACCATGGGTCGTGGTGTGAGCATTCACCGATCGGATTGCATTAATTTAAAAAATAATATGAACGAGGATCGGCTTATTCCCGTGCGTTGGGAAATCGACGAAAAGGAAATGTACAGCGCGGAAATCGAAGTGCGCGCCTCAAACAAGAACAATGTCTTGGCCGACATTGCCAACCGAATCCACGACGCCCGATTGGATATTCAAAATCTCTCTGCCAGAGAGGACAAGGATCACAATTTGATTATCCGTACCGTGGTGCGGATTCACCACATCGACGAATTGGCGCGATTGTTGAAGAAATTGGAACGCGTCGAAAATGTTTATGAAGCCTATCGAGTCAGCGGTTAAGGAGGAAATATGCGAGCAGTTGTTCAACGAGTAAAACGGGCCGCGCTGTCTGTAGACGGAAAGGAAGTCTCCTCCATCGGCGGGGGCCTGATGGTGTTGGTCGGCGTCACGGATACCGACACGAAAAAAGACATGGAATACATCGGAAACAAAATCATGGGCCTGCGCGTCTTCAACGACGAAAACGGCGTGATGAATGTGAATGTCGGCGACAGCCAAAAGGAAATCATGGTAGTCAGCCAATTTACCCTTTACGGCGACGCGAGAAAGGGCAATCGACCCAGCTACATTCGCGCAGCCAAAGGCGAAGTATCGGGACCCATGTATGAAGATCTGATAGCCTACATCGAATCTAAGGGACACGATGTGGCTCGCGGCGTTTTTGGCGCGGACATGGCCATCGACATGGTGGCAGACGGGCCGGTTACGATTTTAATCGACAGTGAAAGGAGCTTTTAATGGCAGTAGATACACTTTTAGTCGGCGGTACGACGAATTGTTATATTGTTTATGACGACGATAAAAACGGCTTTATCATCGATCCCGGTGCGGAAGCGGAAAAGATCCTTGCCTACGTGAAAGATCATGGCTTAACCATCGAAGGGATTTTACTCACCCACGGCCATGGGGATCATATTTCCGCATTAAATAAAGTTCGTGACGGCCTGGGCGTGAAAGTCTATATGCATAAAAGCGAATTGGAAAACTTTCTAAGTCAATCGCCTGAATTCGTGGCCATGCTCGGCGGCGAACTGCCCGACAAAAATCCGGACGTCTTTGTAAAAGACGGCGACGTTATCCACTTTAAAGCGGGGGATGTAAAGGTAATCTTTACGCCGGGACACACCCCGGGAGGCGTTTGTTATCTGTACGGGGATACACTTTTCACCGGAGACACCTTATTCCAAGGCTCCATCGGCCGGACGGATTTTCCCGGCGGCGACGTGGCGGCCATTATGTCTTCCCTTATAAGACTCTCTAAATTAGATGAAGATCTAAAGGTGCTGTCCGGTCACGGATTCCCCACGACCATCGGCGCAGAAAAGCGCATGAATCCCTTTATGCGGCAAATATTATGATTCGAATAGTTAATGGCACAGATTCGGAGTGGCACACCTTTTATGAGCTGCTTCGAATCTATTTTCCTGCTTACGAGACATCCGGCGAATTGTTTTTAATTGTTGACACGAAACCGAACAGCAAACACGTAACCTTACTCATCGACGATGATCGCTACGACAAAACCTTTTTGGGTGAGGACGAATTTGAACTGAAGCGAAAAATAAGTGCGTGGATTGCCGCCGAAGTGGAGCATCCGCGCAAAGAGCCCTCCTTGTGGGGAAGTTTAACGGGGACTCGCCCCATTAAATTTTTACAAAAGCATCGCCGAGAATTAGGGGATGCCGGGGTTATGGAGCTCTTAAAAAAGGACTATTTACTGGATCCGGAAGTAGCGGGCCTTTTGATGGATATTGCGAAACGGGAAAGTGCCGTGATCGGAGACAATTGGGGCCGCGGGTATTCCTTGTATATCCACATTCCTTTTTGCCCCACGCGGTGCGAATACTGCAGCTATCCCACCATCGGAAGCGATAACAAAGAAGCCGTCAGATTGTATATGGATTACCTCGTAAGGGAACTTTCATTTGTCCTTCAAAAAATGGACAGCGCCCCGGAGACCATCTACATCGGCGGCGGCACGCCAACCTCCATCCCCGTGGAGGAATTGAAGAAAATCTTTGAGCTGCTCCGCGATTTAAAGCCCAAGGAATTTACCCTTGAAGCCGGCAGGCCCAAGACCATTACGCCGGAATTGGTGGAGATGATTCGCAACTACCCTGTGAGCAGAATCAGCATTAATCCGCAAACCATGGTGGACCGTACCTTGAAAGCGGTGAAGCGGCCACATAGCGCTGAGGATATTTTAAAGGCCTACCGCTTGGTCCGCCAAAAAACGGATCTTGCAGTGAATATGGACATGATCTTAGGTCTCGGCGATGAAACCGTGGACGATGTGAATTATACGCTGAATCAGCTTTGCGAACTGGAACCTGAAAATATCACGGTCCATATGCTGTCTTTAAAAAACGGCTCAAAGCTTTTTGAAAACAAAAGCGTTTTTGTAAAAAATACCCGTGCCATGGAGAACTTCGCCATGAATTTCTTAAAGGACAGGGGCTACCATCCTTACTACCTCTATCGGCAGAAGCGTATTTTAGGCAATGGCGCCAATATCGGCTATGCGAAGGAAGGTAAAGAATCCATCTATAATATGATTATGATGGAAGAAATTCACACGGTTATCGGCGTAGGCATGTCCGCTACGACGAAATTAGTGGACAGCGAGGGAAACACCATTCGAAAGTTTTCAAATTTCAGAAATTTGCGGGACTACACGGACCGTTTCAGCGAAGTGCTTAAGAAGAAGGCGACGTATTTGGGAGACGTACTATGATTTTAAAAAAACTCTTAGATGCCATAGAAATAAAAGATCGAAAAGGCGCCATCGATGCGGATCACAGTGTCGACGGCATCTCCAATGACTCCAGGGAGATCGGCGAAGGAGATATCTTCGTCGCCATGAAAGGCGTCTTGGCCGACGGCCACGATTACATTCAAAAAGCCAAAGAAAAGGGTGCCGCCCTGGCTGTGGTAGATCATTTCACGGAAGACGACATTCCACAAATCTTGGTCGATAATCCTCGAATGGCCCTGGCCGATTTGGCCTGCACGTTCTACAATCATCCGTCGAAAGAGATGAAAGTGTTCGGCGTGACGGCCACCAACGGCAAGACATCCACGGCCTATATGATTCGCGATCTATTTAAAGAAGCGGGCTATGAGGTCGGCGTCGTGGGCACAGTGGAAGTGCAGTACAAAGATGTGTCCATTCCGTCGATTTTAACGACGCCGGAGAGCATCCATCTGCAAAAGCATTTGCGGGACATGGCGGATGCCGGCGTGGATGTGGTGGTTATGGAAGTGTCCTCCTCAGCTCAGGAATTATACAGAAGCAGAGGAATCGATTATGACATCGTAAGCTTTAACAATATTTCCGTGGAGCATTTAGAGCAACACGGTACCTTCGAAAACTACTTTCACTACAAGAGCCGCTTGATTCGCCACGCCGAGGAAAAGACGGCGGTGATTTTAAACATCGATGCGCCCTTAATCGAAGGCTTGGTCGAGAAGACCAAGGGCGATGTGTTTACGGCAGGTATCGAAAAAGATGCATCCATCGGAATCGATGCCATCGACCTGTCCTCAGGTTTTGCGAAATTTAATTACGTGGTGCGGCAGGGGCATCATACGGATTATTGGTCCCTGGAGCCTACGGTTCTTCCCATTCAACTGAAAGTGGCCGGCTATCATTCCGTGTTAAACGCCATGATCGCCATAACTTACGGCTTGCTGGAAGGAATAGAGGGAGAAGTCATTCAAAAGGCCATGGAAAATTTTTCCGGGGTCGAAAGACGCTTCGAATTGATCTATAATAAAGAATATATGATCCTGGACGATCACTTTGCCAACGAAAAAAACATCGCCGTTACCTTGGAAACCCTGTGCCACATGGAATACAAGAATCTTCACCTGCTCTATGCCATTCGCGGCGGAAGAGGCGCCGAGTTAAATCGCGACAACGCCCTTGAAATGGTGAAGTGGATGCACAAACTGCCCTTAAAGACATTTGTGGCCACCAGGAGTGAGGAAGTGGTCACGAAAAAGGACGTGGTATCGGAAAGTGAATTGGCCGCGTTTAAAGAAGTCATGGCCGATGCAGGCTACGACGTGCCCGTGGTAGACGATTTAAAAAGCGCCATCGACAAGGTATGGGGCAAGGTCGGCAAAGGGGATGTCTTTTTACTGGCCGGTTGCCAAGGCATGGACCACGGCGCCAAATACGTGTGGGAAAGCTTGGCGGAAAAAGCAACAGGCGATGAGAGATCTGATTGGATGAAAAAAATAGAAAACAGAATTTGCTAGGAGGCATCATGGGAGAAGCATTAGGCGCTTTAAAACGCAGTCATTTTTGTGGAACATTAAGAGAAGAACAGATCGGTGAATCCGTTACCGTCATGGGCTGGGTACAAAAATCCAGAAACCTCGGGGCCATTGTTTTTGCCGATCTTCGCGATTACACGGGGATTGTGCAAGTGGTATTTGACGGGGATACGGATGAAGCTATTTTTGAAAAAGCGACGCGACTCCGCTCGGAATTCTGCGTCGCCGTCGTGGGCACGGTCCGCATGCGAAGCGCTGTCAACGAAAACATTCCCACGGGCAAAATCGAAGTGTTGGCCACGGAATTGAAGATTTTATCTGAATCCGACGTGCCGCCCATTTATGTCAAAGACGACGACGATGTGTCCGACGACTTGCGTTTAAAATATCGGACGCTGGACTTGAGAAAGCCCCGCAGTCAGGCGATTTTACGCACCCGTTCTCGGGTATATAAATTAACACGGGATTTCTTCGACAGCGAAGGTTTCGTGGAAGTGGAAACGCCGATGCTGAACAAGCCGACGCCGGAAGGTGCGCGGGATTACTTGGTGCCCAGTCGTATTCACGAAGGGGAATTTTACGCCCTGCCCCAATCGCCGCAGCTGATGAAGCAAATGCTCATGGTGGCTGGGTTTGATCGCTACATTCAAATCGCCCGCTGCTTCAGAGACGAAGATTTGCGCTTCAACCGTCAACCGGAATTTACGCAAATCGACATGGAGTTGAGCTTTGTAGAAGCGGAAGATGTGATCGAAGTGAACGAACGTTACTTAAAAATGCTTTTTAAAGAAGTTCTGAACAAAGACTTAGCCATTCCCTTCCATCGTATGACCTATCAAGAAGCCATGGATCGCTACGGCGTCGACAAGCCCGACGTGCGCTTCGGCATGGAATTAAAAGACGTTTCCGATTTAGTGAAAGACTGCGACTTTAAAGTATTCACCTCCGCCGTGGAAAGCGGCGGCAGCGTACGAGCCATTGTCGTCGAAGGCGGCGCCGATTTCTATTCGCGGAAGAAAATCGACAAGCTGGAAGCCTTCGTCAAAGACTTTAAGGCCAAGGGCCTTGCCTGGGCCAAGGTGAAGGATGACGAAATTCAATCGCCTATTTTAAAATTCATCGGCGACGACACCATGGGCAAAATCCTGGCAAAACTCGAAGCCAAATCCGGTGATTTGGTGCTCTTTGTAGCCGATAAAAACGACACGGTCTATGCGGCGCTGGGTAATTTGAGAAACCACATTGCCGATGAAATGGGCATGATCCCTGAAGATGTCATCGCGCCTTTGTGGATCGTGGAATTCCCCTTGTTCGAATACGACGAGGAAGAAGGACGCTATGTGGCCAAACACCACCCCTTCACATCGCCCATGGATGAAGACTTGGATAAACTGGAATCCGATCCCGGCGCCTGCCGCGCAAAAGCCTATGACATCGTCATTAACGGCGACGAAATGGGCGGCGGATCCATTCGTATCCACGACAGCGAGATTCAGTCCCGCATGTTTAAAGCCTTGGGATTCACCAAGGAAGAAACAGAAGAAAAATTCGGCTTCCTCATCGAGGCTTTCCGCTATGGAGCGCCGCCGCACGGTGGCTTGGCCTACGGGCTGGACCGCCTGATTATGCTTTTAACCGGCGAAAAGAATATGCGCCATGTCATCGCCTTCCCGAAAACCCAATCGGCCAGCGATTTGCTTACCGGCGCGCCGGTATCTCTCTCTGAAAAGCAATTAGAGGAAGTTCACATTCGCGTTATTGAGGAGTGATCTTATGATCCAAATTGGACACATTTTATCTGTTAAAAACGGATTAGCCTATATGGAAGTCAACAGAAAAGGCGCTTGCGGCTCCGCCTGTGCCGTCTGCGAGAGCTCGGCCTGTGAGTCGAAATCGGAATTTATTACCGTTCCAAACGAACTGAATGCCGAAGAAGGGGATCGCGTGGAATTGTTTGTTAACGATCATTTCGTGCTCCACTCCATCTACAAAGTCTACGGCATTCCCTTGATCGCTTTTTTACTGGCCATCGGTCTGGGGCAGTTAATTCTGCCGGATGCCATGGCGAGAAAAGACTTGTATATCTTTATTTTCGGCGCCTTGTCTCTGGTCATCAGCTACTTTATTCTGCGTTCGGTAGACAAGAAGCACGCCGATCAGGCGAAACTGAAAATGGTCCGTATTTTGTAAATAGAAAATCCATGCCCCGTGGCATGGATTTTTTG